>AQSL01000141.1 GCA_000403035.1 Candidatus Latescibacter anaerobius SCGC AAA252-E07
AAATTAGAAGAAGCGCCGTATCAGTTCCGAGCAATATTGCTGAAGGTTATGGAAGAAAATCAACACAGGACTATATTCGGTTTTTACAAATTGCCTGCGGATCGCTGTATGAACTGCAAACACAACTGGAAATAAGTGTAAATCTTAAGTATATGGCAGTAGAGAATTCAGAAAGCATATTCACACTTCTCAACGAGATTGAACGTATGCTCAACAGCATGACAAAGAAATTATCCATAAAAAAATGAACACTTCTACCTTATCCCTTGTGCCTTATCCCTTATCCCTTCTGCCTTATCCCTTGTGCCTTGTGCCTTAAATAAATGGAGTTATTATGAGATTATCGAAGTATTTTGTGCCGACGAGAAAAGAAGTTCCTGCCGAGGCGGAAACTCCCAGTCATCGTTTAATGCTGAGGGCGGGAATGATACGCCAGCATGCAGCGGGGGTATATTCGATTTTACCTCTTGGCTGGAAAGTTATAACAAATATCATGAATCTGGTTCGGGAGGAAATGGATGCTATCGGATGTTTCGAATTCTTTCTTCCGGCTCTTTCACCGAGCGAATTGTGGGTCAAGAGCGGGCGCTGGGAAACGTTCGGGGATGATATGTTCCGGCTCAGAGACAGAAAAGGGAGAGAAATGTGTCTGGCTCCCACGCACGAGGAAGTATTTACCGAGATAGCCGCAAACCATATACAGTCCTACCGTGATTTGCCCCAGATGTGGTACCAGATTCAAACCAAGTTCCGGGATGAGGTCCGCCCGCGTTCAGGTGTTTTGAGAATCAGGCAGTTTCTTATGAAAGATGCATATTCTTTCGATTGCGATGCTGCCGGACTCGATGAAAACTACCGTCTCCAGCGTGAAGCGTACCTGAAAATATTCCAACGTGCCGGACTGGAAGTCAAGATTGTCAGGGCATCTTCCGGCGCAATGGGTGGTGGGGATTGCGAGGAATTCATGGTTTTAAGCGATTCCGGCGACGATGAAATTGTCAATTGCCCATCGTGCGGTTACGCCGCAAACCAGGAGGTGGCGGAATCATGCGCTGAAAAAGTCTCGGGACCGAAAGGTGATCTGAAAAAAGTGCATACTCCGGGTAAAAGAACCATTGAAGAAGTTTCGGGATTCCTCGAGGTTGAGCCGTCGAAACTTGTTAAATCGCTTGTTTATATCGGAAACGACAGCAAGGTGTTTGCTCTCGTCCGCGGGGATCACCAGGTTGATGAGGGAAAACTCGAGGCCGCTGTCGGTGAATGCAGACCTGCCGAGCCCCATGAGGTGAAAGAGCTTACCGGTGCGAAAATCGGTTTTGTAAGTCCTGTCGGTATCGACAATGTTACCGTTATTGCCGATACTGTTCTCGAGGGTGCTACCGGTCTGGTTGCCGGTGCGAATGAGGATGATTATCATTTTACCGGCGTGGATATCGAACGTGATATAAACATCGACCGCTTTACTTCTCTGAGGGCTGTTCAATCCGGAGAACCATGTATACAGTGCCAAAAACCGCTCAAGGTATCACGTGCAATCGAAGTCGGGCATATATTCAAGCTCGGAACACGGTATGCCGAGGCACTCGGCGCTTATTTTCTGGATGAAAACGGCATATCGAAACCGATAATCATGGGTTCGTACGGAATCGGAATCGAGCGTATCATGGCCTGTGCCATAGAAACATATTGCGATGATACTTCCATGGTATGGCCATGGGAAATTACCCCGTTTCTTGTCGAGATTATTCCTTTGAATGTGACCCATGTCCAAAGCGTTGAAATTGCCGAAGACCTTTACGAGACTCTACGTCAGAAAGGCATACCCGTTCTTCTCGATGACCGTAACGACCGTGCAGGTGTGAAATTCAAGGATGCCGATCTGTTTGGTTCTCCCGTATATGTCGTTATCGGTGAAAGAAACCTGAAAGAAGGAATGGTCGAACTTCGACTCCGCGACCGGAACGAAATAGAAAAAGTGAGCGTGGCAGACATTACATCAAGGGTACTGAATGTATGTGAAAAGAACGGCTGATGAATAATTATTTTTATTATATTCCCCGGGAAGATGTGTCATTTCCCGTTTGAGATGAAACCTTTTTTATGGATTAAATAATTATGCGGTTATGTGCTGTAAAAGATATTGAAGAGGGCATGATTCTTGGTAAATCTATCTATGAGATTAACGGAAAACTTTTGCTCGGTGCCGGTTATCGTATTACACAAGAAATAAAAAAAAGGCTCCTGTCCAAGAACTATTCTCTTGTCTATATCATGGAAGAAGGCGCTGAAGATGTTGTTCCGGAAGATATTATTTCAGATGAGATTGCCTTACAGGCAAAAGAAAAACTTGCTGATAAGGTAAACGAATTAGAAAAACAAACCAAATTTAAAAATATCGGTATGTCAAAAGCAAAGGATCTGATTAAAAAGGGATATTTAAAGGATGTGGATATTACCTATGATATGCATTCGGTTATCGATGAAATTTTAAAAGACATATCCGCCACCGGCGCAACCTTTATGAATATGGTAATGATCAAGTCCGAAGATACGTACTTTCTTGATCATGCACTCAATACAACTGTTTTATCAATACTCATAGGCAAAAAGTACCGATATACCAATGAAGAGCTCAGGAATCTGGCGTTAGGGACATTTCTCCATGATATCGGAAAGGTGATATTAGATCAAACTAAAGGTAAAAAAACGGACAGGATATCGGAACTTTATCAGGAACATCCGACATTTGGATACCTTATACTATCCAACAGTGCTTCTTCCGTTTCAGCGATAGAAAAACAGATTGTCAATCAACATCATGAATATCAGGATGGCAGCGGGTTTCCGATTGGACTGACAGGATTAAACAAGCAGCCGATCAAATTGAATGCACATGATGGGGAAAAACATATCTACAGGATGGCAGAAATATGCTGTGTGGCAAACGCTCTTGATAATCGGGTATTTAATCCTCTCAAGAAAATACAGTTAAGCCAGGCAGATGCACTGAAACAAATTATTAATAATTCCGGAAAAATATATAACAAGAACATAGTCCAAACGCTTCTGAAAGTCGTCCCGTATTATCCGATTGGAACGTATGTAAGAGTTGTGAACATCGTTGACCCCCACCTCATCGGTTATATGGGAGTTGTTGCCAAGGTTAACGAGAAAAACCTCAACAAACCGGTTATTATCCTCACAAAAGATAAATTCTTAAAGAAAATAAAGCCGATTATTATTGAAACCTCGAAATTAAACATTGTAGAACTGGAAGTAATTATATAATCCACTTTTTTCTATTTATGCTTTTGTATCTTTGGGTTTTGTGCTTTTTTTCTTCTCACTTTTTTTCTGTTCACGGTCCTGAATTTCCTCACCTTTCATGGCTCGTCCCATAATTTCATACATACGATCGACCATCGTTTTCGGATCATCCATGAGCCCGGTTTCTGCAAGGGCATTATAGTATATTTGCTCGACGCATGATTGCAGAAAACCCTTGTCTGTTTTTCCATCCCTGAGTTTTTTCAGCATGATAATAAGAGAATGCCGGGTATTTATTTCGAGAATGGTGTGCCCTTCGCCCATGAAGTCCCTTCCGGTGGATTTCATAAAACGTCGCATGCCTGTCGTTACTCCGGCATCGGGATTTACTATGAGGGCAGGTCGGTCGGTAATGCGCTTTGATTCACGGACATCTGTTACCCTGTCGCCAAGCGTTTCCTTTATCCATGCGGTAAAGTTCTCGAGTTCTTTGAGAGAAATGGGTGGTTTTTCTTCTTTTTCTTTCTCTTCTTCAGGCGGCAGTTCTATGTCGGCTGAATCGGCGCTTACAAGTTTTTTCCCCTCGTATTCCCCGAGAGTAGTCATGATAAAATCATCGACCGTGTCAAAAAGGTAGAAAACCTCATAATCACGTTTTCTGAATGTTTCCGTGTAGGGTCCGCTCTCTATTTCCTCACGCGACCTGCCGCTGATATAGTAAATGGCTTTCTGGTCATCCCTGAGACGTCCGGTATAATCCTTGAATGAAACCAATTCATCTTTACCGGCGTTACTTGAATTGAACCGGAGAAGATTCGTAAGTTTTGTGCGGTTTTCAAAATCGGTCACAATACCCTCTTTGATGAACATGCCGAAAGTATCCCAGAATTTCCTGTATTCCTCCGGATTCTTCTTGGCTTCCTCTTCCAGGAGACGAATCACCCTTTTTGTCAGAAAGCTGCCCAATTTGCGGAATACGATGTTATCCTGAATCGTTTCACGGGATATATTTAGGGATAAATCTGCCGAATCGACTACACCGTTCACAAACCGCATGTATTCCGGCATCAGGTTTTCCACATACTGCTGCAGAAGGATTTTTTTTGAGTAGAGGTTTACCGCCGGTTTCAGCTTTACAAGCCCTAATTTTTCAAGATTTATCGATGGTATGTAGAGTATGGAAGCAAGCTGTATGGGCGCATCAGATGTGAGATGTGTCCGGTAAAGAGGATCATCTTCCGAATTGGATATAAACTTGAAAAATTCCGTATACTCGCTATCGGTTACCTCGGATGAGGATTTTAACCAAATTGCCTGAACAGTATTAACTCTTTCCCCGTTAACGAATATGGGAAACGGCACAAAATTTGAGTATTTTTTGATGATTGATTTAATAGTGTTTTCATCCTCGAATTCATGTGCTTCTTCTTTTAAATGTATCACAACCGATGTTCCGCGGGGCAGGTTTTCTTCTTCGGTAATAGTATATTTCCCAATACCATCGCTGATCCATTCGTATCCTTTTTCGGACGGCTGAAACGACCTGGTTCTGACATGTACCTCATTGGCAACCATAAAAGAGGAGTAAAAACCGACACCGAATTTGCCTATCATATCTTTTGTTACATCATTTTTTTCAGCAAGTTTTCTGATATATTCGAGTGTGCCGGAACGTGCAATCGTTCCAAGATTATTTACGAGTTCCTCATGGGTCATACCGATACCGGTATCGGTAACAGTAATAACGTGATTATCCTTGTCGGTTTCGATCCTGATTTCGAAGTCGGCGCTCTTATCTGTATAATCATCCTGGGTCAGGGATTCATGACGTATTTTTTCCAGGGCATCGGAAGCATTTGAAATGAGTTCCCTGACGAAAATTTCACGGTGCGTATAGAGTGAATTTATAACAATATCAAGGACCTGTTTAACTTCGGCCTTGAACTTTCTGGTTTCGGTCTTTTGCGTACTTTCCATATCCTCCTCCTGTGATACTCATTGAAGATTTTAAAAAATTCGTTTTCATCTTTCAGTTATAACGGGAAAAAAACGTTTCAGTTTTTAACGGGAAAAAACGTTTCAGTTTCTCGACAACAAAGAACCCTTCTGTTCTTTTTCGCTGTCCGCTCTTTGTATCTCCCCTTTATATGTTCGTTTCATGCACGGTATCTAATGATTTTTTATACTACACATAATTAAAAAAGTTTCCTGAGAATACGTTCACGTTTCCTACGTACACTGTACTAAAATCATCCGCATGTGCAGTTTATAAATATACGAAAAAACCGGATAAATACCAAATCCGTTTAAATCAGAATGCACACAGAGCGCTAGAATACAAGGAATCAGAATAAAAAGAGCATTCGTTGTATTCTTTCTTGAGAGGTTTTCTGATTCCTGACAGCGTAATTCTGATTTTTGGTATAATTTTAAAATACGGCAAAAAACTATCTGGGTCAGGATCTATGCTGTCAAGGGTCAGCGCGAAGCGTTGATTTACAAGCCCTTGACAGCAACACAGTCACATATTAAAAGCCGGGGTGTGTGAAAAGACTTTTTCACCGCCCTCTTAAACGCCGTTTACACGAAAAATAATGCCAGCTTTATTGGCGATGATTTTCTCGAGATCAGGGTGTTTAAAACCGGGCTGAAGCAAAATACGGAGATAGGGACGGTAACTGTATTCTACCCCGCTGTAAAGGACATACCTGATGCCCTGCTTCCGGCAAAATGCAACGAGATCATCGACATTTCTGGCATCCTCCGGGAACATCGATGCATTGAGGCCTGCATAGTGCGCTGTATGAGGTTTTCTGGCGATAAGTTTGTGGGTTTTATCAGGTTCGATGCGCCCCAATGAAACACCGAGATCTTTCAGCTCTTTGAGGATAGCCGGCTGATTTTTTATTTCGGAAAGAACATTCCTTGCGGAAGAAACCGCACAGGTCGCTATCACTACCGTAATGACCGCGAGGGGTATCCATGAAAATGTCTTCAACCGTGCAATGATTCTCTTCTCTGTCCAGGGCCATACCGCCAATGGAATATAGATTGTCAGAAGATACATGGAAAACCGTTCGTTGTAGAACACAAGTGTCAGAATGCCAAAATAAACGATTCCGAATGCAACATAGACAAGCTTTTTTGTATTGGGTTTCAGAAAGAAAAGCATAAAAAATCCAAGTATTACAAAGACTCCCAAACGTATCCCGATAAGGTTTTTCATGTCCGAGAGAAAATGGCTTATACCATTTGCTCCCAGGTGTTTGATGAAATAGACAGGATCGTACCCGATTATATCGCCTATGCCGGTAAATTGCTTCGGGAGCGCTTCTGTCCAGCTTTCATATGAAACCCCATCTCCCGAACCGTAGAACTCAAGCATGACATTGACATAGTTGTCGTTGTGCACAGGATTACCAGTTGCCAGATAATTGGGAATAAACCAGGGCAGCCCCAGAACGATAAACAGGGAAATCCAGATACCGATTCGTTTCAGACGGTCGCGCACCGAACCGACGGTGACGGCTAAGAAGAGAACAGAGCCCGCAGCAATGAATGCCCCGTTATATCGTGTAAGAAATGCGGTCAGCCCGAACACCGAGGATAGAATAATAGTGTGTGTCCGCATGCGGCTGAAAAGAAACCACATCGACAGCGCGCAGAGAGCCATGAACGGCAGATCAGACCCGGCCTGGTAAGTGTAATTCAGAAAGGTATAATTAAACATAACCGCGCAGGTGGCAATAACCGCAGTCAACCGGTTGAACACATTTTTAACAAGATGGTAAAGGGCAACAAGAAACACAAAACCCGAGACGAGGTTAAGGATAAGCCCGGCATAAAAATACTCGCGTACAATCACATATGCGCCGGCAAGAAGGAACGAATAAACGGGACCTTTCGAACCATAGTTTAACGGTGAAAAATGTCCGCTCAGGATTTTTTTCGCCTGGGGAACGAGCTCTGCATAGAAATCGGTTTCCACCCCGAAATATCCTATCCTGTGATAACGAAAGGCACAATAGGTCATACAGATGAAATAGAGCAAAGCCAGTATCCAGGGCATTCCGGGTTCAATTCTGTCAAACAGATCTTGTAGATTTGAACGAACATTCCTCTTCGAATGTTTCGGTATACTTTTCTGTTTATTTATTAGTGTGTGGTGCTTTTTTGCCATACAAGCTCCGTGAATGCAGTTTCAAAATTCCGAATGTCAGGTTAACGCAACATAGAACCGTATAACCTCATTATGCATTGAATTTAAGTATACATATCCATTTCGGGACAGCTTTTTCCGCCACCCTTCTCCCGAACTCATCCCCTAACCCCTGCTATTGCCAAGAGAAGGNTAATTTTGGCAGGGTGGTCATCCCCCTCTATTTTTAAGAGAGGGGGAACGAGGGGGTGAGTTATGGAATAACAAATACTTAAGAACTGTCTCTTTATTAATTTCTGCATTGTTTGCTGTTTTAACTGGATAAGCGTTTTAAGGTATACATATCCATTTCGGGACAGCTCACAGAAGGAATTCCCCCATGAAAAGTAATACAGTATTTTCATTCCTTTCGCAACTCATTTATCGGTAAAGATACAAAATCTGATTCCAACACAGGTTTCATATCAAAATTCAGTTTCTATTATGCCGCTCGTAAAACCTTCTCCTGAGTATCATGAGTGTCCAGACAACCCCGGTTATAAATCCGGCAATATGCGAAATCCATGCGACACCACCCTGACCAGCCGCGCCAAAAGCCGAAGTCGTTTCTACCATGCAGGATAAAAACTGAATGACAAACCAGAGTCCGAGGGCTAAAAATGCCGGAACCGGAATAATTCGCACGAAAATAATAAAAATAAAAAGACAATATATTTTTGTTACCGGAAACCTTAAAAAGTAAGCCCCGAGAAGACCGGCAATCGCTCCCGAAGCGCCAACCAGCGGAATGTGAGTTTCGGGAAATGCAGCTATGAATGCAGTGGTCGAAATAATCCCCGCGCAGAGATAAAAAACGAGGAACCTTACGGCGCCGAAATCATCCTCGATATCACGTCCGAATACCCACAAATAAAGCATGTTGGAACCTAAATGTATAAAACCTCCATGGGTGAACATGCCGGTAAACAGTGACAACGTAATTGAAATTCTACCGTCGATGTTGACTTTATCGGGATGAAACAATTCATAGGGGATTACACCATACAGCCAGACAGACTGCTTGAGAGAACCGGGAGCGGTAAACTGATACCAGAATGCCACTCCGTTGATAATAATAAGAAGAATGGTCATAAACGGGAAACGCGACAATTGTCTGTCGCTATAAAGAGGAAACATAGAACATTACCTGGATATCATGAGGATTTTATCTGAATATTCCTGATTACATGGTAACAAGTACCGAATCAAAGATTTCACGAGTAACATCATGGATTATCGTTCTGTTATACGAGTATAGAAATCAAGACGGCGGTCTTCGAAAAGATCATTTTCCGGAGTTATGTGTTTGTTCAAAGCTTCCGAGGGATCAATTTCAGCAGTCATAACCGCATCGCTTTCTTCGGGAGCCTGGAGGATAACATCTCCGGATGGCGAGGTTATCTGGCTCTTACCGGTAAACGAAAACGAATGGTCGCCCCGCTCTTCGGTTCCATAACGATTGGCTGTTATGGTGAATACCCGGTTTTCCAAGCTCCTGATAACCATGGCTCTCTGGCACCACTGCAAAACGAGATTCGCCGGCTGGCACAGTAACTGTGCCCCTTTCAGGGAAAGAACCCTGATCGATTCAGGAAAAATCCAGTCAAAACAAATTATGATGCCGATTTTTATTCCGCGATACTCATGAACCTCGAACTGACTTCCGCCGGGCTGAAAAAACTTCTTTTCCGAACCGAACAGATGGATTTTCCTGTACAGTTCTTTCGATCCGTCCGGCCTGAGCAATGCGGCAGAATTATAGACACTCTCTCTTGATTTTTCCGCAAATCCAACGACCAGGGCGCATGATCTGTCGCTGGCAAGAGTATGAAGGCGTTGAAGACTTTCGGAAGTGTCAAAAGGTTCGGCCAGGCGATACAGTTCTTCCCGGGAAGAAAACGTATAGCCGGTTGTCGCAAGTTCAGGAAGAACAAGAAGTTCTGCCTCCGTCGAAGCAACCAGTTTTTCAATCGTTCCGATATTTGATACGACATTCCCGAATAATGGTCTGAATTGAACGAATCCAACTTTCATAACAGTATAAGTCCTTTGTAAATTATGAGTTATGTTGAGCCACAGAATACCGGGGCTTCGCTGAAACAGCATTATACGTCGAAGAGTGTTGTTAACATCTTTTTCACCGTTCCTTAAGTATATTCAATCTTTTTTCTGATAAAAAGCGAATTATTGTTGTATATAGGTATAAAAAAAAATATTTTATAGATTCAACGGTAAATTAATGTATGAAAAACAGGTAATTTACCAAATATAGGGGAAAAGAATGAATCTGTTGAACACCCTTCGCGAAAAAATGGTAGCTGCAGTCACCGCCAAACCCGGAAAAACCCGGTTAGGGACTTTCGGGGGTGTTTTCACACCTGATGTGTTAACCATTCTCGGCGTTATCATGTACCTGCGTCTCGGATGGGTTGTCGGTAATGCCGGATTTCTCGGCGCTGTTGTAATTATTCTGCTTGCCAAATCGGTCACTTTATGTACCGGTCTTTCCATGGCTTCCATAACGACAAATATCAAAATCGGGGCAGGCGGCGCATATTCGATTATTTCAAAATCCCTCGGGCTGGAAGCAGGGGGAAGTGTCGGAATCCCTTTTTATATATCTCAAACACTCTCCGCGGCACTCTATATTATCGGTTTCACCGAGGGTTGGCGCCGTATTTTCCCCGGTCATACGCCGCTTCTTATTTCAACTATCGCCTGGATAAGCCTGCTCGGCATTTCCTATGCCAGTGCTAAATTTGCAATTAAGATCCAGTACATTATTATGGTTATTGTGGGATTATCAATTTTATCGGTAGTAATGACTCCTTCCAGACCGAATCATGAATTTGTCCTTATCGGGAATTTTGAGAAAGCCGGTTTCTGGCGGGTATTTGCTATCTTTTTCCCCGCGGTAACAGGAATTATGGCCGGTGCCAACCTGTCAGGAGAACTGAAAGAACCGCGCAGGTCGATACCGCTCGGCACATTGAGCGCAATCGGGGTAACTATGTTCATTTATATTGCCTTGGCCTATGTGGCTGCAAGGTTTATCACCCCCGGAGAACTCCGTTCCAACCAGATGGCTATGATAGATAACGCCTTCTGGAGCCCGATTGTTATTGCAGGTGTTTTAGCCGCAACTTTTTCTTCCGCGCTTGGATGTATGGTGGGCGCACCGCGAATTTTACAGGCGCTGGCGGCAAAGAGAACGGTTCCATATTTCAGGTTTTTTTCGGCTAAATCCTCAAACAATGAGCCCCGTAACGCAATCATTTTCACAGGAATAATTATTGAGATTGCAATAATTACAGGTAATCTCGATGCGTTAGCTTCGCTTATTACAATGTTTTTTCTCATAACCTACGGCACATTGAATCTGGTGGTGTTCATCCAGCAGAATATGAATATTATTAGTTTTCGCCCAACATTTAAAGTGCCGGTGTTTGTACCTTTATTTGGTGCGATAAGCTGCATTGTAATTATGTTTCTTATCAATCCGGTTTTCAGTATTATTGCTTTTTTAACCATAATAACACTATACATCTATCTGACACGCAAAGGATTTGAATCCGAATGGGGAGATATTCGCGGAGGTATGTTTTTAGTCCTGGCGGAACGTGCATCACGAATAGCGGCTAAGTTCCCCCGCCATCAGGTTTCCTGGAAGCCGGATTTGCTTATCCCGATAGATGACCCCCAAATCTGGTCGGGTTCACTGCTCTTTATACGAAGTATAACCTATCCTTCAGGGAGCATTTTTGCGTTTACTGTCAGGAACCGTGATATTGAAAAAACCGAAAAAGATCTCAATGAGCTTCTCTCTCCCCTCAAAAAAGAAAATATTCTTGTCAATTCAACGGTAATTGAGGACAATGAGTTTCTCCACGGCGCAAAACTTGTTATTCAAACATTGAAGGGCGGGACATTCCGGCCGAACACATTATTTCTGACACTCGGCGAGGATACCCGTAATGACGATGTTATAAATCAACTGATCCAGCATGCGGTGAAGCATAATATGGGGATAATACTTCTCTATAAATATCAGCGTGTGGGGTTCGGAATGCAAAAAGATGTGAATCTCTGGCTGCGGGATGAAAGCCCAAACTGGCATCTTGCCATGTTAATTGCACTACAGCTTCAATTAAACTGGCAGGGAAAATTAAATTTGATTACGGCTGCACAAAAACCCGAAGATTCAAGGCGGTTACAACGCTTTATAGAGCGCCTCAACGATCAGGTTCGATTGCCCTCGATGTCGGAATTTCATGTATTGACCGGTAATTTCAAGGAACTAACAGAAACAGGGCCGAAAGCGGATATTAACATCTTCGGCCTTCCGGAAAAATTGTCCTTTGATTTTATACGCAGCGTTTCAAATAACACAAAATCCTCCTGTCTGTTTATCGGGGATTCCGGGCAGGAAAGTGCCATAGTATAAATAGATTTCATTCTACTCGAAAATACGTTATGAGACGGAAAGTAACGACCGCATGAAACCCGTTACCGTTTATAAAAATCATCCGGTAATTATTTGTATCATACTTTATTTATTTCTATTGAGATACAGTTCATTTCATATTATATTTTTATACGTATCAGGTAACAACTCAAAATGGTGCAACCGTAAATGTACATGGTGATATAATGATTACCATATATAGTTATAACATAGCCGATGGCATTCTTGAAAAACCCACGGTTGGTAAACTTCCCGAACTTCTCGAAGCAGAAAATGTCGATCTCTGGATCGATCTTGAGGCGCCTACCCTCAAAGAATCTCAAATACTCCGGGAGATATTCAACTTTCACGAACTGGCTATCGAGGATTGTACACAGGCCGATATTGAAGAACCTAAACTCGATGATTACGAGGATTATTTGTTTCTTGTATTTCATTCGTTTTTTTTCACCCCTGAAAAAATACAATTCGATATCAACGAGCTTGACCTGTTTTTCGGGAAAAATTATGTTGTCACCTACCATAAACACCCTTCTATCGGTATCCGTCAATTGAATAAACGTCTCGAGAACAACATCGATTTTATGGGTGAGGGTACCGATGAAATTCTCCATGCTATCGTTGATTCGCTCGTTGATAATTATGTATTATCTTTCAAGCGGCTTGAGAGAACGATTTATAAAGCAGAAGCTGAAATACTCTCCAGTCCGACCAAAAAAACCCTGAACGATCTTTTTAAACTGAAAATCGGACTCATCAATCTCAGCCGTGTTATGATTCCCGGCGAAGAGGTTATGGAAAATCTCGGAGAAACCGAAAATAAACTCATCCAGGAAGAAAACAAAATTTATTTCCAGGATGTTCACGATCATATATCCAAGATTCTGGGTCTGCTCCAGTCATATACGGAAATGGTAACCAGTACGATGGATACCTATATGAGTCTCACCACACACAGAATGACCAGTGTAATGCAGGTTTTGACAATTATTGCCACTATCGTATTGATTCCGACACTTATTGCAAGCATATACGGAATGAACCTGAAACTGCCCTTCCAGGATAGTCCTCATGGCTTTACCATCATTACCATAGTGATTATTGTAATTACCGGAGTGCTGTTCTTTTATTTTAAGAAAAAGGACTGGTTATGAAATGGTAGTTTCTCACGGCAATGATACGGTTGCAGTAACAAACCTTGCCGCCTATAAACAAAATCTTACAAAAATAAGAGCATACATCGGCGATTCTGTCCAATTAATGGCCGTAGTGAAAGCAAACGCCTATGGCCATGGTATGGTAGAATGTGCGCGAACCGCTCTTGAGGCAGGGTCATCCATGCTCGGTGTAGCAATAGCATCGGAAGGAATACACCTGAGGAAAGCCGGCATAACCGCTCCGATACTGGCAATGTCACAACAGTCGTATCAAAATATCCCGCATCTTGTAGAAAATACTATTACTATAAGTCTCACATCCTTCAAAATGCTCGATGAACTGAAAAAGGTGCTGGTGAAAGACAGCAAAACCTGCCGTGTTCATGTCACGGTCGACACGGGGATGGGCAGAATCGGTATCGAGCCGGAAAAAGCCCCGGAACTGGTTGAAAAGGCATGGAAGACACCCGGCATTACCGTGGAAGGTATTTTCACTCATTTCCCCTCGGCAGACGAAGATATGGACTCTTTTTCACGTAATCAGATAGCTGTCTTTCAGGACCTTCTCCGAAAACTCACCGATAGAGGGATTCGACCTGAAATCGCCCATATGTGTAATTCCGCCGGTACCCTGAAATTCCCCGAAGCTCACTTCGATCTTGTCAGGACCGGCATCATGACCTATGGTCTTATCCCTTACCCGGGAAGCGAGGATACACTCGCTCTTGAGCCGGTAATGTCATTGACAAGTAAGATATCGTTCGTCAATACCGTTCCTGCCGGTTTTCCTGTATCATATTCGAGCACATTCATTACACAAAGGCCGTCCTGTCTCGCAACGGTGCCTGTAGGTTACGGGGATGGTTACAACCGTCACCTCTCAAACAGGGGGAAAGCAATCGTGAACGGAACGCTGGTGCCTGTTGCCGGGCGGGTATGCATGGATCAAACCGTTTTCGATGTGACCGATGCCGGGAAAGTTCATGAAGGCGATACGATTATTCTTATCGGTAAAGACGGCGATACAAAGGTCACTGTTGAAGATCATGCGGAAATAGCAGGTACCATCAGCCATGAAATTGTTACGGGAATCACCGGTAGAGTTTCTCGAACCTTTATCCACGCCACCTGAAAAAATATATGTGACCGAAGTAAGAGGTACTTTCGGTACGGCTGTTCTTGCGGGCACTCCGAAGGGTATCCTCAACCTGAGGATTGATATACCGATCTTTCGTTTCGTCGAAACTATTCGATCGGAATGGAAAACGGTTACGATAAGGTATGACGAGAGCCCGTTCGAAGAACATGTCATGGAAGGACTGCGGGGATATCTTGAGGGGTGTTCCACGCCTGTCAGGGCAGCAGTCCAGCCCGTTATGGTGACATCATTCACCCTGAAAGTGCATACCTGTCTTGCACGGATACCGTTCGGTGAAACCTGCTGTTACGGCGAAATAGCATCGGAAATTGGTAATCCCCGCGCCGCAAGGGCAGTCGGAGGAGCATGCGGAAGAAACCGTGTATTAATCATTGTGCCGTGCCACAGGGTCCTGGCATCGAACGGCCTCGGCGGTTTCGGCGCCGGTCTCGATCTGAAACAACGGCTGCTCGAGCATGAGAATGTTCATACTTCTAAAAGCGTTGTGAAAAACTATTAGGTTTATGATTTAAGCTGTCAAGGGTCAGCGCGAGGCGTTGATTTAGAAGCCCTTGACAGCAACAAACGACATATATTTCATTACAGGGTGCGTGAAAAAGGGCTTTTTCAACGCCCTCCTGAAACCGCGATGGGAAATGTATAATCAATGAGCTTGAAAGATATTACCCTTGGACGTTATGTATACGGCGAATCGGTTTTGCACAGACTTGACCCGCGATCGAAACTCATTTGCCTGTTACTGATAATGAGTGTGCTTTTCGCCGGTAACGCCTGGTATTCGATCGGACTTGCGGCGCTGTATACGGTTTCGGCCTGCATACTCTCAGGATTACATTTGTCGTACCTGTTACGAAGTCTGATGCCGTTCAAATGGCTTATCCTGATTACTTTTCTGTTGAACATGCTGTTTGTCGGCGGGCATACGTTGGTTGAAGCCCCTCTGCCATATGGCGGAATAACCAGCGAGGGTCTGGCATTGGGCGCTGTATACAGCGCACGTATCACGATTCTCGTACTGATTTCATCCCTCCTCACCCTGACAACACAGCCGGTTATTCTTGTTGCAGGTGTGGAAAAACTTCTCGCCCCCAGCAAAAAAATCGGTTTAAAACCTCATGAAATTGCAATTGCAATGGTTATCACGATACGTTTTGTTCCTGTTTTTCTCGAAGAAGCAGTTAAAATCCGCAAATCACATATTGCACGAGGCCTTAAACCAGGAGGCGGATTAGTACAACGCTTCAAATCGGTTTCGATTCTCCTTATGCCCCTTTTTGCCTCAGCGATAAGACGTGCGGAAGAGCTCGCCTGCGCAATGGAATGCCGGTTGTACCGAACCGCTACCTCAAGAACGCGTTACCATGATACGCACATGACAACTCGAGACTGGACAGCTCTGCTCATAACCGTTATATTTGTCATTGGAATGATGGTACTATAATGAGTATGGTGTCAGTTACACGGTTCTGACTTTTCACTGCAAATACCGAACCTATCGCACAGGAAAAGAATGGAGAGGTGCGGGGAACGATTGGCGTCGTACGAATGAAGAAACCCGGTATACTCTGTGTTATGTATGGCACATAAAAAAATATATTTTCGGTAACCATATGTACGTACTCATGATTACACCATACGTTCAAATCTCATATTGTATCCGCGACCGATATGAAGAAAGATGCATGAAATGAGGGAGCACACGTTAAAACTCGTGCTTGAATATGACGGCACCGATTTTGCGGGCTGGCAGGTTCAGCCGGATCAGCGAACTGTTCAGGGCGAAATCGAGGATGCACTGGCAAGAATACTCGGTCATTCTGTCAGGCTCACCGCGGCGGGACGAACCGATGCAGGGGTTCATGCATCCGGGCAGGTCGCCGGTTTCAAAACGACTTCCGATTTCGGTGCCGGACGTCTGAAAAGAGCCCTGAACGCTGTGCTTCCAGGCGACATAACAGTAATGGAAATCGACGAGGTTCATGCCACATTCAATGCCCGGTTCGATGCAAAATCGAGAATGTACCGGTACACACTGACGGACAGAAAAATCTCGGTCAACCGTGCCTATGCCTGGCAGGTAAAATACTCTCTAACACGGGAGCTCTTAAAAGAAGCTACCCGCCCTCTTTGTGGTGTATGCAGTCTCGAGGGGTTTTCCAAGAAAAATGATGATGACGATTATGCAACAATTGTTTATAATAACGGATGGACTTTCAATGAAAACTTGATGATATTTGAGGTGTGCGCGATACGGTTTTTCCAGCATGCTGTGAGAACTATTGTCGGGACTGCTGTTGAAGTTGCACGGGGCAAAGAATCTCCGGATCTGATCGGTCGTGTTCTGGAAACCGGTGACAGGTCTCTTGCGGGACCGCTTGCTCCTGCCCGGGGATTATGCCTTGTAAAAGTCGATTATGAAGGGGAGAAACGTCCATCTTTCATCCATGAGCTTTCAAAACTCAGCAATCGGAGAAACCATTAAAAAAAAGTATGCGTATTCATTGTAGACTACTTCAAATATACCTATCGGATTCCGACAGCTCATTGGTCTGAAGGCCGATCATTGTGAGTCGATAACAATTACTCATAGCTTATAAGGGGGAAAATATGAAATCACAATCGGAAAATCCTGATTACAAAACGTATAAATCCCCTGAAAAAAGACGAAATTTCTTTATTGTGTATCTCTTTCTTTTCGGGGTTATTCTGGGCGTATTTCTTACAAATACATACATTTCATTCAAAACGAATAAAGAAAAAGAAATCCTCACAAAATATCTATCCGATGATGACGTCGGAGATGCTGCCAGACAACGCTCCATGAAGCAATCTTCACCCGGAGTCACCTCCGCACTGCTTACCGATTACGAAAATACCGTTATTGCTGCGGCACAAAAAGCAAAACCTGCGGTAGTCTCCATATATATAAGCGGAACACAGTATTACCGTTTCGGAAATCCAATTTTCGACATGTTTTACGGACCTCAGCGCCGGGAATTAAATGCTATGGGATCGGGAGTTATCATCGATCAGGACGGCACTGTTATAACAAATGAACATGTAATCAGGATGGCAAAAGAAAGCGTAGAACCCAAAATCAGGGTTGTGCTGTCTGATGGTAGAATCTTTGACGCCGAGTTAGTTAAAGATTTGCCCGGGCAGGATATTGCCATTCTATCAATTAAAGGAACAAACCTCCCATCTGTTGAAATTGTAACCTCTGAAAATGTATCACAGGGTCAAACCGTTCTTGCGATCGGAAATCCTTTCGGTATGAGTACCGGCGGTGAACCGACTGTTACCCGCGGCATAATTTCAGCAACAAAACGTAACCTGACCATTCCGGAAGCGGGAGAAACAAAATATTACCGTAATATGCTGCAAACGGATGCATCCATCAACGAAGGCAATTCCGGCGGCGCTCTCATTGACCTGAACGGCAACCTCATCGGTATTAACACCGCAATTCTTACCGAGGGCGCAGGATCAATCGGTATCGGCTTTGCCATTCCCGCCGACCGTGTGAAACTCATTCTTGAAAATATTGATAAATACGGCGATATCGCTGATGTCGAAACAGGAATCAAAGTTCAGTCTTTGACGAGAACAATTGCGAATGCCCTTAATTTCAGAGGCGAGGGAGGCGTTATCATCAGTGATGTCGAACCGGGGAAATCCGGCGAAAAGAGCGGGGTTAGAAAGGGTGATATAATAACAGGCATAAATGGTTTCAGTGTTTCCACTATTGAGCAGGCAAGAAGTTTGTTCAGGGATGCCATTCCCGGAGAGATGTATGTGATAAAGATATTCCGTAACGGCAACTATCTTGATATGAATCTTACGCTTGGGTTAAGAGGGCGGTGAAAAAGTCTTTTCACGCGCCCCGGCTTGAAATATGTGACTGTACTGCTGTCAAGGGCAAGACAAGCCGGCCATTCATAAAATATATTGTTTCATCAGGGTGCAACAAAATCATAAACTCACTCTGAATATGTTTGATATTATTCACTTCTTCAATGAGATAACAGTTTCGGCACACCCACGNAGACAGGAGGGTTTCGTCATTGATTCCTTTCCGGTACTGTTTATATCATAATTTACAAGAGGTTATTATTTTCTGAATTTTTATTCCATACGTATGAATTCCTGCGGAATCAGTACGCGGTATTAGTAAAAACAATTTGTCAAACGGGAACTTATAGAGTATATTTGCTTTTTGAATATGAAGCCATGATAAAATTTGATTCTGACATTTATAAAGTCGCGGGAATACTTCTTGTTCTTGCTTTAGTATTGTGTAGTGCTTATTATATTACACGACTGTCGTTCCTTTTCTGGATTTTCTGTGTTTTCTGTAGTAGTTTCCTTTTTGCTTTTATTTTTTTCAGAGACCCGGAAAGAAAAGGACCTATCGACAAGCATTCGGTTGTGTCTGCCGCAGATGGTGTGATAATTGATGTTTCGACTGTCGAAACGGAAGGATTTCACGATAAAAGGGCATTAAGAATTGCAGTTTTTATGAATGTTTTCAATGTCCATGTAAATCGAAGCCCTGTTTCCGGAACAGTTTTAAAAACCGTGCATAAGCCGGGTAAAAAAATCTCCGCTTATAAAAAGAGGGCTGAATATGAAAACGAATGCGGCGATACGGATATTGAAACATCTCTCGGGCTCGTTCGTGTAAGACAAATAGCAGGTCTGGTTGCCCGGAGGGTAGTAACAAGGGTACAATCCGGAGATGTTCTCGGAAGAGGTGACCGGATAGGTATAATAAGATTCGGTTCACGGGTAGATGTGTTTCTTCCGTTGACATATACGGCTGCCGTGGCTGAGGGAGATCATGTCCGTGCGGGAGAGAGTGTGATAGCACAACCCGCAAATACCATGAGAAAATAACATAGTCGGAGGAATAGAACGTTTTGATGTATATAAAAATAAAAAAAATTCTTCCCAGTATTTTTACACTTGGTAATCTCCTCTGTGGATTCCTTGCAGTCATCAATGTGATAGAAGGATCTATGACACATGCGGCATGGTGGATTATTATTGCCGGTATTTTTGATTTGCTCGATGGCAAGGTTGCACGGTTAACCGGATGCGCCTCAGCTTTCGGTATTGAGTTTGATTCTCTTGCGGATGTTGTTTCTTTCGGTATTGCACCGGCAGTCCTTTTTCACAATTATGCGCTCACCGATGCCGGTAATCTGGGGTATTTTCTGGCTTTTTGTTTTCTCGGTGCGGGTGCTATCAGACTTGCACGGTTTAATATCAGCGCAACGACAGGCAAAAAAAATTATTTTATCGGTATGCCGATCCCTGTCGGTGCCTATATTCTTGCATCATTCATTTTATTTTCGGAAAATGTATGGAATGTTTTTGCACATTTTGATTTTTACGTAGCCCTCCTTGTCATGTCCTCATTAGCGATGGTAAGCAGTTTAAAATACGGTATTATGCCAAAAATCTGTTTTGCAACAAAAAAGGAAACCGTAAAAAGTGTTTCTTTCATTAGTTTACTCATTGTTGTCGCGATTTTCCCGGATGAGTTCTTTTTCCCGTTAGGAATAGTATATCTTCTCTCCGGACCGGTAAAACATATTACTGTCCCGGCTTTTAATCATGTATTTCATAAAGTAGACAGCAGGTGATTTTCCCGGTTAAAAAACCGTGATATCAGGAGAATGAATGCAAAAAAAAGGTTTGGGAACGCTTATAGTTACATTATTTGTGGGAATTCTGATAGGAAGCGCTATCGGGCAGCTTCTTGGACTTTTTCTGCCGGGCGATCATATTGTTGTAAAAGCGCTCGTCTCACCGCTTGTCAAATATGTCGTTGGCCCGTGGGACTTGAATTTAATAATTATTATTTTTACGTTTGGATTTACATTAAATATTAATTTTTTCAGTATAATCGGCATCGTTGGTGCCTGGTATTATCATAAATTTTCATATTAGTCAACAAAGTGCAGTTTTTTAAAAAATGCATTTTCGGAGGTGAGTATTATGTTCGGACTCGGTCCAATGGAACTTATTATCGTATTTCTGGTTATTCTCCTTATCTTCGGAGCCAAGAGAATACCTGAAATCGCTCAGGGGCTTGGCAAGGGAATAACTGAGTTTAAAAAGGCTGCGCGTGATGTTACCGATGAAATTGAGACCGCTGCCAACGCCCCGGCTCAGACAACTCAGGTTAAAAATGAGTTGAAAGAGCAAAAAACAACTGATGATTCATCTCAGCAGTCATAAAAGGGCTTTGAAAAACCCGAATGCAACCGTTCAAAAAGTTTTCAACCGTCAACCGTCAGTAAGTATTGTTTTCATTATTTTCAATGCCGGTGTACCCGGTTGCTGATCGCTGACCACTCTATAAAAGCCGTTCATACAACTGCTGTAAACCGGGCGCCGGGTTTTTCACAACCTTTCAAAACACCAACAATTACATCCACTCATTGCACCGTTGCATATTCCTGCTGTGTATGTGATTATCAGAGCGATAGAAAAAATACAAGGATATTGTATTGATACTTAGACCTGTGAACAGCAAGGGTTTTTTATTTTTTTGGGGAATATTTACGATTGGAATTGTATGAAATGACTGCCCGCGGCCTCGCTGAAGCAATAAAAAAAGGCGAGGTCTCTTCGGTAGACGCCGTCACATCTGTTCTCCAGAGAATCGAACAGATGGAGCCCGAAATCAATGCCTATATCACGGTTATGGCTGAAGAAGCGCTCGCACGTGCAAAAGAGATTGATTCCAGGCAGGCACAAGGCAAGGATAACGGCCCGCTCGGCGGTGTACCCATGGGAATAAAAGATGCAATTATCCTTGCAGGAACACGTACTACAGCGGGTTCGCATATTCTTGAAAATTTTATTCCTCCGTTTCATGCACATGTGATAGATAAACTCTCGGAAGCGGGCGCCGTTTTTGTCGGTAAAACCAACACCGATGAATTTGCAATGGGGTCAACATCCGAAACATCTTATTTCGGTCCTCCGAAAAATCCCCATAATACTTCCATGGTCACGGGTGGATCATCAGGCGGTTCCGGGGCGGCAGTAGCAGCTAACGAATGCATCGCCGCTCTCGGCTCCGATACAGGCGGTTCTATCAGGCAGCCGGCTTCATTCTGCGGTGTTGTGGGGATAAAACCTACATACGGCCGTGTCTCACGGTATGGATTGATTGCATATGCATCTTCGCTCGACCAGATAGGTCCGATAACAAAGACGGTCGAGGATTCTGCCCTAATTCTATCGGTTATTGCCGGTTATGACAAACGTGATTCCACATGTCTGAATGAACCGGTCCCGGATTATCCCGATAGTATGAAAGAAGGTTCAAAAGGGCTTAAAATCGGCATTCCCGGGGAATACTTCGGCGAAGGAATAGACCCGGAAGTAAAAAAAATTACCTTCGAAGCTGTGGAAACACTGGCCTCCGAAGGTGCCGAGGTCATCGATATATCCCTCCCGAACACGGAATATGCCATACCTGCTTATTATCTTCTTGCAACGGCAGAAGCTTCTGCAAATCTCGAGCGTTATGACGGTGTCCGGTACGGGTATCGCACAAAAAATCCTGAAAACCTCTTCGAGATGTACGCCAAATCACGGTCGGAAGGTTTCGGGGCCGAGGTGAAACGGCGTATAATGCTCGGAACATACTGTTTATCGGCAGGTTATTACGATGCATATTACCGCAAGGCCCAGAAGGTGCGTCGTCTCATCAAGGAGGATTTTGACCGGGCGCTTGAAACGGTCGATGCGATTTGTACACCGGTTGCGCCCACGCCTGCGTTCCCCATCGGCTCAAAGATACACGATCCTTTGCAGATGTACCTTGCCGATATCTACACCATTTCATTAAATCTTGCGGGATTACCCGGGATTTCAGTCCCCGCGGGGAAAACCGATGATGGTTTGCCTGTCGGGGTACAGTTCATGGGCCGTGTGCTCGAGGAAACGACGATTTTCCGACTGGCGGCGACACTGGAAAGCAAAGTTGGCAGACTGGTTGTTGAAAGGAGGACAGACCGTTGAACTATATTCCTACCGCCGGACTCGAAATCCATTCCCAGCTTGCCACACATACAAAAATTTTCTGCGGATGCTCAACCGAATTCGGGAGTGACCCCAATACCCACAGCTGTCCGGTCTGTCTCGGTATGCCGGGAGTGCTCCCCGTGCTGAACAGGCAGGCGGTTGAGCTTGCGATACGCCTCGCGCTGAGGATCGGCGGCGAGATTCAGCACCGGAGCTATTTCGCCCGCAAAAACTATTTTTACCCCGATCTGCCCAAGGGCTACCAGATCAGCATGTTTGAATTCCCTTTAATCCGCGGCGGACATTATGATGTCGAAACGCCGGAAGGCAAAAAAACGATACGGTTCAACAGAATTCATCTCGAGGAAGATGCGGGAAAACTCATCCATGAAGAGGGCAATGCCGAATCTTATTTCGACGTGAACCGCTGCGGCGTTCCCCTCGTTGAAATCGTAACAGAACCCGATTTCGAAACCATGGAAGAAATAACGTCGTTCCTGAACGGTCTCAAGGAAATCCTGGTATTTTCCGGGGTTTCAAGAGGAAATATGGAAGAGGGAAATATCCGTGTTGATGCAAACATATCCCTTCGCCCTGAGGGCCGGAAGGAACTGGGCACCCGTACGGAAATAAAAAACATGAACTCATTCGCAAATGTGGTTTCGGCCATCTCCTATGAAATCGACCGTCAGACCGACATCCTGGAAAGCGGCGGCAGAGTTGTGCAGGAAACGCTCCTGTACGATGCTGTCAACGATAAAATCTCGCCGATGCGTTCAAAAGAGGAAGCACATGATTACCGCTATTTCCCCGAACCGGATCTTGTGCCCATCATTATCGATAATGAATGGATAGAGAAGGTAAAAAGCGAACTTCCTGAAATGCGAGAAGATTTTATTGAGCGGTTTAAGAAAGATTATAATTTACCTGATTATGATTCGGAAACTTTGGCCGCATCGCCTGGTGTCGCAGTATATTTCGATACTATTGTCAAAGCTGGTGCCGATCCGAAAAATGCCAGCAATTTGACCTTGGGCAAGTTACAGGGATTTCTAAACGAAAACAAGATTGATATCTATGAATTTGAAAAAATCGTCAAACCGCAGATGCTCAAGGAACTTCTGGACCTTGTCGAAGATGGCGAGATATCCGGGTCAATGTCTAAAACGGTCTTCGACGATATGTCCGCCACCGGCAAAAGTGCTCATGTCATCATCAACTCCAAAGGACTCAAACAGATTTCCAACAAGGACGAACTCGAAATAATCGCTCGTGAGGTTATCGAATCAAACCCCGGTGAAGCGGAAAAATACAGGGCCGGAAAAAAACAGCTCCTCGGCTTCTTCGTCGGACAGGTCATGAAAAAAACAAAAGGGAAAGCAAATCCAAAAGAGGTAAACGCCATTTTTCAGGAGCTGCTCTCATGATACAACAACGTTCCGGTTCGCGGTATATTTTCGCGCTTTTCATTGCCGCAGCACTCACCGTTTTCTATGGAACCGCACATGCCCGAAGCATCAATGACGGTTTGGGCAGAACCAGTTTTACCTGGCTGAAATCGATTTCCGATGCGGGAATTTCCTCGGCAGGAGAATGTTTTGCCGCCAGGGACAGTATTTCGGGTCTTCTCGTCCATCCCGCCGCGGTTGCAGGTATCACAACTCCGACCGCCAAGATGAGTTTCGTCTCCCATTATGTGGACACCCAGTACGGCTCTATCGGCTATGCCCGAAGGATAAAAGAACATTCTCTGGGGCTACGCCTCACCTATATAAATTACGGTGAGTTCATGGGCAGAAACATTAACAACGAACCAACAGGCTCTTTTACGGCTGGCGACCTGGGCATATCGTTCAATATAGGAAAAGTACTGCGTGATGATCTCAAGGTCGGGGCTATGGTTTCTTTCATTACCTCGAAAATCGAGGATTTTTCAGCACAGGCGGCCACCATAGACCTGGGGATTCTTTACAGCCCGCCGTTCGAGGGATTAACTGTCGGCGCCGTACTCATGAACATGGGAAAAGTAACGAAAAGCTATTCGAGCGGCTATGACGAAACAATGCCCGTTTACCTCTCGGTCGGGGCACGGAAAAAACTTGCTCATGCCCCTTTGACGCTTTTCACCGATGTCCTGTTTCCTAACGACTATGATATTACCTATGCGTACGGACTCGAAGCAAATGTCAACAATACACTGTTCTTGTATGCCGGGACAAAAAGTCTCAGTGATATTGACACGGAGGCAATGAAATCAAAAACCGACTTTGCGGGAAAAACGACGTTCGGTTTCGGTGTTGAACTTGCCGGTTACAGATTTAATTACGCTTACTGCCCCGATGAAAATATTGAGGATGTTCACAAAATTACGCTGAGTGCAAGCATACAGTAGGGATACGTAAAAGTGTTTCAGCATTCAGCGCTCAGCTTCGAGAAAAAACCTTCTCCATCCTCCCTCTTTTTCATACATCAGTTATATTCCGAGACTGTCTTTATATGCTTTTATCGTTCCATCTACCGCATCGAGACCTGCCTGAATTGCAGCATCGGATTTCATTCCGGGCCCGAGGTCAATAAAATAATTAATATAGGTCGATCCGGGAGCACGGGCTGCATTTTCATCCTCGGATGAACTGGCTATTCTGTACGGGTTTTCTTTGGTTTCGGTGAAATCAGGTGAATTATTCACCATCTCGAGATCGAGATAGCCGATAACCCGGCCGCCGTCGGGACATCTTATAATAAGCGTATTACCCTTTTTTGTAGGGGAAAAAGCTTTGTGGTCAGAACTCGGATTATGATAACCGTTATGACTGTGCACTATGATATCAATTCCCGATACCTTCTCACAGATTTCCACAGTTTCATTGAAACTCATCTGGGCAAGAGCAATAACGAGATCGCTCTCTTCCCGGAGTTTTGAAACTTCTTCTTGTGCGGTTTTAACGGGATCAAGAACCTTCAGAGGAGAATCCTCATTATACAGTGTTGTACCCATGAAATTATCAGCCATAATACCAAAAACTCCAATACGGATATCTCCTTTTGTTGTGAGTATATGGGGAGTGAAAATAAGCTCTCCGGAATCTCTCCAGGTAAGATTTGCTGACAACCAGGGAAAAGATGTCGTTTTATCGATTGCCAAAAGGGAATCGGCGCTGTTCGAGAGATCATAGCTCGAAACATTTACTGCATCAATGCCGATTGCATCAACTGCCTGAATAGAAACATGTCCATCGAGTCTAAGAATATAATCGTAAGGGGGAACGAGAAAATTATGTGGATACATGACAGCCCCGGAATCAATAACAAAAATGTTCTCATACAGATTTCTCATTGAATTAATGACCGTGGACCTCCGTGCAAATCCGCCCAGGGGAGGTTTGCAGCCGCAGGGGTTTTTTCTTCCGCCAATATTGCCGGTGTATACTATGGTAAGTTGTTTTATGCTCACCTCAGTTGTTTTTGAACAGGATTGAACCATACTGGCACATAACATCAAAATGAATACAAATTTTCTCATCCCGGGAGAACTCCTTTCACGAATTTCTAGGATTTTTTAAGTAAAACCGAGTCGGTAATACGAGGAATTTTTCAATGATTCCAATAACGCTGTTCTGTCTTTATATACTTTTTAAGTTTTCCGGAACGTTTAAGGTTGAACCTTCCCAGTTTGTCTTCAAGACCGAGCTTTCCTATCAGATTATAAATATCCTTCGAAGCACCGCAGCCGGGGTACTGCAGAACAAAAGGCATCATAAGCTCTGAAGAATCAACTACATGAGAATCATCCCTGACCATGCCCAGATATTCCAGCGATATGCCCAGATATTTCTCTGTCAAGCCCGCAAACTGAAGTCCCTCACGTTCCTGATTGTATCTTCTGAGCCTGTTCATGATAAATTTTGGGCGAAAAGCTGAGATTACTTTTAAAATTCTGGATGCAGAATCGGGCTCAACCGATTGAATACGCCTGATGAGTTCCGGGATTGCCAGACTTCCTTTTTTATTATTTCTTCCCTCTTTTATGATAAGTTCTTTGATTCGATAATCATTTTTGAATTCATTTTCAATAAGACGGTATACAACACTTTTTAAAAAGGAATATGCATTGATTTTTGCCGTTGGTTCAGGATTACACACAACAAATCCCTCGTTCGACATGACAAAAAAATCAAGTGTATTAAAATTTGTTCCCGCCCCAAGATCCAATAAAATATAATCGGCTTCGAGCGCATCAAGATGCCGTTTAAGTCTCAGTTTACTTTGATGGGGAATATTAGCGATTCCGACCATATCGCCGCCGCCGCTGATAAGCCTTAAATTTTCACTCGGTGTAGCGAGAAGTATATCGTTTAAATTCTCGACCCGTCTGTTGATAAAATCCGTAAGTGTTAATTTTGGACGTTTAATGTTCAAAATAGTATGAAGGTTTGCGCCTCCCAGGTCTGCATCAACAAGAATGACATAATAACCCATTGTCGACATGGCAATTCCGATATTGGCGGTCATAGCAGTTTTACCGGTTCCGCCCTTGCCTCCGGCAAATGTCCATATTTTCCGGTCTGTTGATTCCTGGAGAATATATATTATATCCTGATTGTCTTCGGAAATTTCAACCGTTTCGTTCATTCCTTAATGCCTCGAAAAGTGTGGATTGCACATTTGACTATTACATATACTATATCGCATAATCATTTAATTGCTTTAACCACAAGCTGAATATTCTTTCTGCCCATCCACTCATTCTCTTCAACATAGTAGAGGATTTCAATGGGTGGTGCATTCGACTTCACTCTATCCTTGTATTTTCCCATATTGAAAGCAATTGCATTAAACGTTATTTCACCGTTTGTAACTTTGAATTTAAGATGATTGTTCCCGACAATTCTTGAATCGTTAACCACATACAGGTTTCTCGTTAAAAAAATCGGGACGGGATTGTTTTCTCCAAAAGGCGAAAGCTTGTCAAGAAATTTTATCATATTCTGGTTATTGCAGGAAAGTTCAATCTCTGTATCGATCATGATGCTGGATCCCGGGATACCGGAAGGCAATTCACGTTTAACAATTTCGCCAAACCGCTCTTTTAATTCATCAATTTTATCGCCTTCAATGGTCAACCCGACAGCATATTTATGACCCCCATATGTCTTCAGAATGTCCTCGCATTCACTGATAGCAGCACAGATATCAAACCCCTTGATACTCCGCGCCGAACCTTTTCCCAAACCATCATCAAGCGATATGAGAATTGTGGGGTAATTATATTTTTCAACAATCCGCGAAGCTGCTATACCTATTACACCCTGATGCCAGTTTTCGGAGGCAAGGACAATTCCCTTCTCTTTGTCTTCCAGGGGAATTGCATGAATCATAGCATCAGCTTCGATAAACACCTGGTCGTTCATTTGACGTCGTACCGAATTTTCTTTTTCAATTTCATCAGCAATCTTCAATGCTTTCAGCCAGTTGTTTGATACGAGCAGTTCCACCGTTTTTGATGCGGATGATAACCTTCCCGGCGCATTAAGTCTTGGCGCAAGTATATGTATGATATTATTAGAGTTTATCTTACCTCTTCCTGATCCGGATACTTCCATAAGCGCAGCAAGCCCTGTATTTGCAGTCTCCTTCATACGTTCAATACCGAACTTGGTCAGTATACGGTTTTCATCGACCAGCGGGACAACATCTGCCGCTGTCCCGAGTGCAACAAGATCAAGCTCTTCATATAAATCATCAAGATCCATACCTGTATCAAGGTACACAGCCTGGAGCAGCTTGAACATAACTCCAACACCCGCAAGTTCGCGAAACGGATAGGAGGAATTTTCAACTTTCGGATTCAATATTGCCATTGCATCCGGGATAGCAGACTGCTGCTCATGGTGATCGGTAATAATAAAATCAATCCCCTTTGATTTTGCATAATTCGCCTCATCAAAGGCTGTTATCCCTGAATCTACGGTCATTATAAGTGTTGCGCCGGTTTTTTTGGCACGGTCGACGCCTTCCGTGGATACACCGTATCCTTCCTTGAACCTGTTGGGTATATAGTAACTGACTTTTGCACCGAGACCTGAAATCACCCTCATAAAAAGAGCCGTCCCGCATACCCCGTCAACATCGTAATCTCCGAGCACCATTATTTTCTCGCCGTTCTTAAGGGCTTTTTTCACCCTTTCCACAGCTTTATTCATATCCTTAAAAAGAAACGGGTCTTTCAACTCTTCAAGGGAAGGATTTACAAATGCTTCAGCTTCTTTGAATGTTTTTATTCCACGAGAGGCAAGTATCTTTGCATAGTGCTCCGGCATGGGACGTTCATGCATCAATCGTTTCGCAATACGTTCAATTTCTTTTTCGGGAAACATCCATTGGGGAGTATTCGTATCCATATTAAAATTCATACCTCATGACAACAGTAACATAATCTCTGATCCGGACAGGGTATTTTTCAGTTTCCCTGATTATTCGTTTTATATTTACTCTCATGCTGTAATCACCGGTTTTATCTTTAAAAAGGTTACAGCTTAGACCATACGTTTGATCGACTTCACGTCGTATAATTTCATCCCTGTTTATATCATCATCCCGCCTTATTGCATAGACATACTGCGGACTGACTGTAATCCATTCGGCGAATGTATATTCAATCGCTATATCGCCATACCGTTTTATACCTTCTTCAACCGGAAGTTTCCTGCCTATGCTGTCTAAATTCCCGTAATCATTTTCTTCCAGCATAAAACCCAGTTTGACTCGTATCCGCGAAGATAACACGGCATCTAACGACGATTCCGAAGAAACTCTTCGGGTAATGTTACTCCTTGGCATCGTTTCCGAGTCAAAATCATAGTCCATATGGTTCGCATACAGGTTAACACTATGACTGAACCGAACCGATCTCACCGGAGTATAAACAATCGAAGGTGATAATTGATACATCCTCAGCCATTTATTCTGTGATGACTGTGATGCATCGATATTTACATAATGTGTTTCTAACAATCGAAAGTCAAGTCCTGTCTGAAAAATAGTGCTGATTTGATGCGAATAATGGATACCGCTTTCGATTTTTAATTCGTCACGGTCATTTGCAACACCCACGGGCGTATCGATCCTCGTCCGTTTTACCAAAGCAACAACTGATACACTATCTGAACGACCTATCCCAATATCTACGTTGCCCTGCGTTGAAATATCGGTGAGGGCCCGTGACCGATCCCTGCGTTCTACATTATTTTTATCGTACTGGTAACCCGCTTCTAACCGGGCAAGAACTCTTTTGAAGATACCCCGGGCAACTTGTATATTGAAATCCTTAATGGTTCCCTTTGAATTATTGTTATACTTTGACGATTTTTCATTATCATTTGCAGTATCATCGACACTTTTTGCCCCGAGGCCCATGCTTAATCCAAAAGCCGCCGAATCACGGAAGTTTTGAAAATTCCCCCTCGATACAGCGATTACCATGTTTCTGTCCATCCGGGCACGTTCTTCGATACGTCTGCGGTCAACATCGGAAAAATATCCCCTGGCATTACGGTTTTCCTCGAGTCCCATCCGTATGTTTGCAAGCCGGTGATCGTAAGAAAGTTCACCGGTTACCTGAAAAATATCGACCGATCGATTTAAATTCGATGTGGCGCCATTTATGTCGAACGCTGTGGAAAGGTTTTTCAAAGGATTACCATCATAATCAATTTTTCCGTTTACATGTGTCCCGTTATCCTCGTTTTCAAAACGCCGGTCGTATATCTGGCCAAGACCTCCGGTGAGGTTTAAGCCCTTTGTTGGAATGTATCTTACTTTCCCTTCTGCCGTTGTGGTCAATAGAGACTGGCCGAATTTGCTGAGAGTATCCCTGTTCCAATCCTCACGGGCGGTAATATCAACATCTATTTTATCATACGGTGAATACCCTATGTTTGCCTCGTTATAGATACTGTCATACCATCTGTCCTCACGGCCGGACCCTGTTGCCATGTTGAGTATACTCGAGAGCTTGCTGTCAAGGTTAACGGTTACTTCTTTTGAAAGGTCAAATCTCCCGGAGTTAAGGGTCTGCCAGGTAAGAACCTTATCATTTCGCATAAAGCCGGATTGTCCGCTTTTTCCCTGAGCTGCGGAAATGGTAACCTCACACATAATCAAAAAAAACAGTAAAAGAGCCGCATATGCAACTCTCATGAGTTCTCTCCACACAATAACTTCATTCAAGCGCACGGTTAATACCGTTACTTAAATTCACGAAATCCTCAACATCCAGAGTTTCAGGCCTCGACACCGGATTTATCCCCGCGGAAGAAAGCAGGTCAAATGATTCATCTTCCGTTATTCCCTGTGAAATCATGAATGGAATCACCGTGTTACGTATCATTTTACGCCGCTGTCTGAAAGCAACACCCGTGACCGTATGGAAAATATCTTCATTTTCAAGAGGATACATCAAATCCTCGCTGAAAACAAGCGAAATGACACTGGACATAACTTCCGGCGGAGGATCGAACGATCCCGGTTTAACATCCATAATCCTGCGACCCTTTGCAGAGAGGGCAAGGTTCAGTGTGGTGAGCCCGTAATCCTTTGAACCGGGGCCGGATAACAGCCGCTGAGCCACTTCTTTCTGTATCATGAGCACCGCCTCCGAAATAAGCCTCCTGTTCCGGCAAAGGATTTCAATGATGGGTGTTGAAATGTTATACGGGATATTCGAAACCACTTTTATCC
>AQSL01000142.1 GCA_000403035.1 Candidatus Latescibacter anaerobius SCGC AAA252-E07
GAAAAAAACAAACATGCTCATGAAGCAAATTATGTATCCATTAAGTATCTTATAATTTGTAATTACTTGTCTTTAAATAGTTTTATATGTTTTAAAGTATAATTTTACCGGACACTACTGCCACGATATATAAACTCAGTCGGGGAGGTTTTATTATGCAAAAACACGTTGCGATTTTTATTGCATCATTACTTGTACTGTTTTCCGGATGCAGCATGCTTGGTTCTCAGACCCAGGTGGCGAAAGGAAAAGTTACGATTAGTTACACTTTGACACGTATCGAAGGGAGAGGGAGCAACCAATATGCGGTTTGGATAGAGGACGAGGCCGGCAGGCATGTCAGGACACTCTTCGTTACGGACTACATGGCACGCAGGCAAGGGTGGAAGGTTCGGGAGCAGTCCCTTATGACATGGGTTAAGGTTGCAGATGTTAAGAATACGCCGCAGGAGGGTATAGATGCCGTGAGCGGTGCTACACCTCAGCCCGGTAACCATTCTGTGATATGGGACATGAAAGACGCAATGGACAAGACAGTAATTGCCGGGGTCTATATCTACCGGATAGAGGGCAGCCTGTTAATGGAAAATACAGTGATGTGGACCGGAAAGATCCATGTGGGCGGTGCCAGGGAAATCTCACAGGCCACAGTCAGCCACTTCCCGGATGGTGCGGATAAGTTGGGGAAGACCCTGATCTCCGACGTCTCGGCCGTCTACGAACCTGTCAAATGAGAGCATCCACGTTAAGATTGTATACAAACGAACGTGTATTCGTTACGATTTAATCTGACCTTCTCTGTGTGTATGCCGTGAAGCGGCACCCTGAACAGACTTATGATGATATAACATGTCTATAGAATCACGTTTTCACACGTTTTCCGCACCCACGCTTTTGTAGGTTGTTGTTTTTTATTGCAATGAATCACGAAGATCATGACTGGCAGTCAGGAGGTCGCGGATTTTCTCCTGCACTCCGCAGGAGCGATCTCTGTTAGCGCAATCAAAGAAAATGTTTATTAACAGCCACGTATAATTATCTATAATGGGCTTATTTTTATGCAGTATTTATTCAGTGCTGCTGTGGTATTATTTTAATGAAGTGTAAAAATTTACACTCTATAATTAATCATCAATATGGGGAATCATTACGGGAGTGGATTGTGGAGTAAATTACACATCTTTCAAATCTGTAGCACTTATATAGCCCCTGTGATATAAATATTTACGCTTTTTATCAAAGACACCTACATAATACCACTTCTTTTTTTTCAAAATTGATTGATTTAGCACCTTGAATTTACTTCCTGGTATCAATATTAAAGTAACCCATTCATAATTATTAGGTGTTTGATAAACATTGATTTCTTTGGTAGCAGTGACTATCGAATCTATTTGTAATACATCATTCCCTGAAAGTTGTGAATTATTGTATTCGATTTCATTTGATTTTGGATATTTATCCACAACAAGACAACCAGCTAATATATCGTGCAATGCCTGTTTCTTTTGTGTGAAACCAACCATCAAAAAGCCAATAAATCCCGTCAATATCGAAAAAATTTTTCCCCAATAGCGTCCACTTGCTTTTTTGAATGATACACGTTCACCTTCTAAGTCTGTTACAATTATTCCAAGGAACATTTTACCAAGGGTTGCTTGACTGGTAGAGCTTTCCATTAAAGCATAATAAAACCAATTTAAAACTATAAAAATTAAAAAAAACAACCAAATAACTTCTTCTACTTTACCCCACGAAGCAACTATACTATTGGCAATAACGAAATCAATTATAAAACTACCAATAAATATTAGAATACTATCAATGATTGAAGCAGAAACTCTATTCCAGAATCCTGCATAATCAACTAAATGTTTTGTTATGGTTAAATTTTCATCATCATTTCTTTTTATGTTTTTTTCCCGTTTAATAGTTATATGTGAACTTTTCTCATTATTTTGTAATGTTTGTGAAGTTGCTTTCTCATTATCAGGTTTATAATCATCTGCAGCTGATTGCTCAACAATTTTATAAAAACCTTCAATCTTTAAACCGCATTCCTGACAGAACTTTGCATAGTTGCTATTTTCTTTACCGCATTTAGGACAGAACATATTTATTACCTTTATAAATGTATAGTAATGTGATAATATTCCATCAATACCATCTTCATAGTTTTAATGAACCCATCCGTTTTATCTCGGCGGATTAAATCTCGAACATGGCGTATATCCCATGGATTTTGCATTCTCAAGTGAAATAGGTATCTTTTTTATTTAAGCTCCCATTTTTCTAATAGCTTTTTACCTTTTGGTGTCAATGAATACCAACCCGTACACACATAAGATTTATCTTCTGATAACTCATTATCTATAAATGAGGATTGTTCTTCTTCAAAGTGTAAATAGCCCATTTCTATAAGATGATTAACATGAAAGGGATTTGCCAAAACATATTTGTGCCGATATGCTTCTTTCATTGCATTCAATCCCGGTCTTGTAAGCTATACTGTACCCCAAAAACTGGACAGAGAAATAAGGTGTGAAATCTCCTTCATGTTTCCATACATCACGTAATGGTAGCCTTTTATTTTCCCTATCATAGAACTAAACTCCTTTATATTTTACCTCACCAACACCATTTTCCTTGTCTGAATGATTCTGCATTGCTCACAAATAGTTTTTATCCTATACGATTAATCCGCAAACGAAAGCCCGTCAAAAACATCTCTGGCATACATCCCAGAGCCAACTATTCCGTCAATGCTGAAATAACCTTCTACACCGCTTTCGGACCGGATCTTACACCATATTATATCGTTTGTATCGAGGATGATAGCCTTTTCACCCTTTTTTATGACACCGGCTATACCCGGACGAACCGGCGACCGACGGACCTCGAGATCGACTTTTAGCGTCACAGGTGTATTCATGATGATTGGGCCGGTGCGCACCTCTCTCAGTTCATTGGAAATGTTATCGTACCGGAATGTGCAGGGATAGAACCATGTATGAAGGATCCTGCCGCGGTTTTCCGTCTTTATCTCACCGGAGCCGTCCACTACCTGCTCGAACCAGGGCGAGGTCGGAACCTTGCCGATCATATTCAGATTGCCTGCGACGAATCGAAAGTAGGATGTGGTATGATCCTCGCTCGGCCCCCGCTCGGAAATGGCGATATCGCGGAAATGGTCTGATGAATCGATGTCCACAATCTTCATATCGATATTAAGTGAAGTTCCCCAGCAGACCATCGACGCGCGATTGACTTCAACGACGAACCGTTCATTACCGATATCCTCGCCGATATTCAGAAACCACACCTGAATATAGTCGAGATGACCGTCACCGTCGAGATCGACCCGTCCCTTAAACGAAACGCTTTCCTTAGTCTCTTTTTCGAGGGTGATATCTGATTGCTGCGCACAAACCTGTAACGGCAGAAACACAATAACAATGATTACGAGCGCTTTCAGGAGTTTCATTTTCGTCCCCCTTACGTTATCTAAATGAAATGCAGTTTATCGACTTTATTATATTGCTAATTATCTCATTTAACCAACACCATCTTCCTCGTCTCAGTGAAGCCATTTGTTTTTATATTTATAGGCAAATACTACGTGATATTGTCAAGTATTTATCTGAGAAACTCCACTAACATCCTACTATCAATTTATTCAAATATTCAGTAGTGTCAAGGTAAAGTTATTAAGGGGTATTGAGGGAACGTGGCAAAACGCAGAAATTGTGTGGGTACAGGGTGCAGAACGATACAATTTTTCCGCACCCCGTTTTTTGTAGGTTGTTGTTTTTTAAGAGGGGATAATTTTACTATCAGTCAGGAGGTCGCAGCTATTCTCCTGCCGGATCGAATGCAATGCCCTCCAGTCTGTCGCCATCGAGATCGCACAGATTGAGAGCGATCTTCACCGGTTGATTCTTTTCATTCGTTTTTGTTACCTCCACCACGAGCGTGTTTTCGCCCCTGAGCAGGGTGACGAACGTTGATGGCGTCGGATCGTAGGGGAAAGGATTGGCATTATAGCGCCTTTTCTGTCCGTTGAGATACGCGGTGAAAGTACCGCCCTCCATCCCGACAAGAAGCTGGCCGAGAAGCCCTCTTTTCATACCGTTTATTTTGAGAGCGAGGTAGAACAGCGAATTTTCCCGGGCATCGGCGCTTCCCGGAATAGGGTAGAGGAGGCATTCCTTAAAGCGTTTACTGCTCACCAGGGGTTCGTTGTCCAGAATAGCATCACCGTCGAGAAGTTTCCATTCGCTGCCGTCGAGACGGTCGCCGGGATTTGGGTTGAGTTCTCCGGCATTTTCGAGCGGGTTCCGGACAGGGCCGATCATCAGCCATTTGCGAACTCCGCGCGCCACATATTTATTCGATGCCCGTGCATAATTAACTCTGATGGATTTGGCCGATGGTCCTGCAGTGCTGATCCGGTCTGGATGCCATTCGCCAAGCTTTTTCATGTGTGCCAGCCGCAGAATATCGAAATCGAGCGGATTGAATCCCATTGCCATATTTGCTATGGCCTCGGCGGCGACAATATCCCCGCCGGCAATGACCACGTTATGGTTAATTCCGATACCTTTCTGGCCGCTGTGATGATTCATGACTGCCCAGAAACCTTCCGCAACGCCATAGTCGGGATTGATGGCGCAGGTCAGGTCGACGATGCCCCGGACGAGGTTGAAATCGCTTCCTTTATGAAACACTCCCTTATGCGTTACCATAGGATCATAAGAGGTCGAATGCACACAGCCGATGAAATTCTTCATGAACAACGTCGTCCCGACACTCCCGTGCGTCTTCAGAACCGGCATCGTAATGAGAATATTATCGTCAAGCACCGTTTTCGGCATAAAAACGCCTTTACGGCGGGTCGGTACTTTGTCGGATGTGCCGTCCCTGTCCTTTGGCGGAGTAAACTGTAAAGCGCCTATCCCGGTCTTATAGGGATCGAAATCGGTCACATACACGCCCTCATCTTCATTGAGGTCGATTATATCGACGATGGAATTGTTTTTTCCATTGAGCTGATCGACGATTTTTACATACGAAAGATTATCGAAGCCCTCAAACTCGTAATGCCAGCCGTCAATATAGTTTCCGGGTTTGATTTTCCCTTGGGAATTATACCATTCTGCAGGACCCTCGGCTATGGTGATGCGGCGCGGCGCGATGTTGTCGATGAGATATTCGATTACCGCTTTCACCGCACGCAGATCGGTTACGAGCGCGAGAGCGTCTTCCTCACGTTCGAAATCCGGTGCAAGCCCCGGGCGGCCATAGTAACCCTCCTTTGAGAGCCAGACTATGCGAACGATGTTCGTTTTGATAACAACCCAGCTATCCTTTTGTACGATATTGAGCAGACTCCGTGACGATGTATCGCGATCCAGGGCGAGCCAGACAATATCCCGAATCTGTTCATAGGTGAGCTCGATATCGAGAGGAGCCGGATTGCGAAGCTCTGACTCATTGGATGCGGCGATTGTCACGAGCGGCTTTTCTCCACCGGGTATTTGTTGTGCGGCGCAGGCCGCCTTTTGATGTGCCAGCTGATCGAGACCGATTCCGCTCATGAGAGAACCGGTTGCAGTTCTTTTGATGAATTCCCGTCGTTTCATGGTCATTTTCCTGTATTTTAATATGTACATTGTTAGAATTTTCCGAACGTTCTAAATATACAAAAATGGCATATATTTTTCAAGCAGCAACTTTTTCTTTTTATCGTTTTACATGAAAAGCGAATGAACCGGATACCACTGAGTTATCTTTTTTTCCCCTTAAATCCGATAACCATTCAAAAAAATTGATTCAAAATACGCCGAACGTCGTTTAATACAGTAGAGTATTATTGAACGTAAAACGTATCCTGCCGCATGAAGAAAGTTGTTGCACTACAGAGCAATTACTATCGATATTTTGAACTGAGCTTTGTCTCATTTCGAAATTATTTCAGGGATAAGTGCATAAAAAATTCCCTTTGAAACTGTTTCGTAATCGCTGTAGAGTGACTGCGAAGATACAAATAGGAGGCATGTATGTTGCCAATGAATCGACGTTCGTTTCTCAAGGGAAGTGCAGCCGGTGCGGTTATGACAGCCGCCGGACTCTTTCCCCGTATAGTGTTCGCCGACTCCGCATCGGGTATCAGATACCGCGAACTCGGAAAAACAGGAGATAAAGTAAGCGAGATAGGGTTCGGCGCAATGAACACCCGTGACCCCGAACTCATCCACGCCGCCATCGATGCCGGTATTAACTACATAGATACCGCCTGGAAGTATATGAACGGAGTGAACGAACAGGTTATCGGCACAGTGATGAAGACCAAACGGGATAAGGTATTCCTGACCACCAAGGTTCCCGAAGTAGACCTGCCCGCTATCCCGAAAAGTATTGAAGAGTCGCTCAAACGACTGAATACCGATCATGTCGATCTGCTCCTTGCGCATGGTCTCCATGAACGGGACTGGCTTGAGAATGAGGAGTTAATCGAACACCTTGTTGAAGCCAAACGGAGGGGACAGACCCGGTTCATCGGGTATTCCACACACAAGTTTCCTGATGAGTATCTCGAGACCACCCTTAAAGTCGGTGTATGGGATGCAGTCCTCGTATCCTACAATTACCTCTCCCCGTCGGAAGTCACCAAGAACATCCAAAAGGCACGTGAGGCCGGCATCGCTGTTATTGCCATGAAAACGCTCATGAAAGGGGACGGCAAACCGGTAGAAGAATCCGATTCCATAACGCCCAATCAGTCGGCATTACAGTGGGTGTTGAACAACCCGTATGTGGACACTGTCATTCCGGGCATGACCGCCTTCGAACACCTTACGGAGGATCTGGCAGTCATGCGGATGAAACTCTCCTGGCATGATACGGAGAATCTCCGCCGCTATGGCACAGCGATTGACACCACGTATTGCCGTGGAGTGCTCGGCTGCACCGGCTGTGAAGATCAGTGCCCGATGGGTGTGCGGGTATCCGAAATCAACCGCTGCCTCGGGTATGCACTCGGATACAACGATACGCGGCTGGCACGGGAGAACTATCGTGACCTTCCCGCATCCTCGAAAATTGACCGGTGCGCCGGCTGTGATGTGTGCCAGGTGAAATGCGCGCACGGGCTGAACCTGACTGAAAATATCCGGCGGGCGCGTTCCCTGTTCGTCTAACGACCGGGTGTCCTATTCGTAAGAATCTTGACGAATTAAGATACCATTCATATCGTTTTTGACCTGCCGCCACTTTTTGTGCCACGTGTTGTGTTAGTCGATAAGCCGTTGTTGTGAGGTGATGTGTACCATAAGAACCGGTGCAGCTTTCGGGTGCAGGTCATTTTTTCATGAAATAAAGCCCACGTCCATATTTAAAAGAGATACGTGGGCTTTTTGCTTTTCTGTTCACAAGTTACGGTTTATGCAGATATCGGAAACACTGAAAATCTGACTGGTGCGAAGAAAATGAATTGATTTTGCAAAGAGAAGTATTAAATTATAGTTATAATATATGAATTTATGGAAGTTTAAAAGGTCGCAATACTCAAGAATAAAATCTTAAGGTATTCTTTCGCAACAACGATTATTTATACACATGTTCTAAACCGTGGTGGAAAGGGAGTGATAAGTCCTGCTGATAATTTGTAGGAAATGATGTTGAATTGGGGTTTTATACAAACTGTATAAGATTCTCACAAAACTAATGATAATTAAAATATAACAAATTGAATTTAATAATATTACACATATTTTTCTGATTTTTTATTGGGGTCTTATATAGCGCATATAGCTGTATATAGGTTCTAAGCACAGTTCTGTATAAGCCTTAGTTGGGCTGTGGTGAGGCCATGGACGGCACAGCCTTGCGCTAATCTGTCCGAACGGAACAGGAGGACAAACATGTCTGAAGTGTGCAATGTTGGCGAGCAGCAGGAAGGGAACAAGCGAAAGGGCAATCTGGCTTCGACAATGGATACAGTAGGTTTGGGCTTGTTCCTGATTTGGATAGGAATTGCATTCTGGTTGGACCTTGTTGGGTGGGGCCTGATCGGCGCTGGCGTCATTACACTCGGGGACCAGACGCTGCGCAAGTGCCTGCGAATCAAAGTGGAGGGCTCCTGGGTCTTTGTCGGTGCGCTTCTTGTCTTGGCCGGCGTTGGGCAGTTTGGGCCCGAGTTTCCTCTGGCGCCCATTCTCCTCATCGTTGCAGGCATAGCAATACTACTGTCTCTGTTGAGATCGAAGCCCAAGTGACGGAGAGCCCAACCAGCGGCTGCAGCCGACGTGGACAAGCCGCGCGGCTGAGCCCGTCACGTTATGTGTCGGAATCAATAATGGAGGCATTGATGTTTAAAAAACTAAAAGAAATAAATTCACGCCCTGCACCTTTTCAATTTTATACAGCAGATGAACTGTGGACAAATGAGCATTCATCAAAACAAATGCTTGAATACCACTTAAATGAATCAATTGATGTTTCATCTCGAAACAAGAACTTTATTGAGCGCTCTGTGGAGTGGATTGTCTCTCATTTTGGAGTGGATAAAAACACTGAAATTGCTGACTTTGGCTGTGGCCCAGGGCTATACACAACTAGGCTAGCAAAACGAGGTGCAATTGTTACCGGCATTGATTTCTCAGAAAACTCCCTAAAGTATGCAAAACATGTAGCTGCTCAAAAAGGCTTAAAAATAAATTATGTTCTAACAAACTATTTAGATTTTGATACAACAAACAGTTTCGACCTTATCACAATGATCATGTGTGATTTTTGTGCGTTAAGTCCGGAGCAAAGAAAAAAAATGATCTCAAAATTTCATTTACTATTAAAACCAGGAGGCACTGTATTACTTGATGTATATTCTTTGAATAGTTTTAACGAAAAAGTCGAGTTAGCAACTTACGAACTCAATCAATTAAATGGGTTTTGGTCGCCAGAGGATTATTATTGTTTTGTTAACACATTCAAATACGAGAAAGAGAAAGTAATACTAGACAAATACACAATAATCGAAGAATCACGCAAGCGTGTAGTATACAATTGGCTACAATATTTCAGCAAAGATTCACTTAGAAAAGAATTTGAAGAAAATGGTTTTAAGGTTGAAGAATTATTTTCAGATGTTGCAGGTAAAACCTTCACCCCTGAATCGGCAGAGATTGCGATTATTGCAAAAAAAATTATGAATTAAAAATAGCCACATAACAAAAATTTGCAGTGGACCCTCAAAACACTATCGTATTTTTTTAACAGGGCCCCTGAAATTTGGCGTTAGCCTGCAAGAAAGAGGAATATGAGACCATGAATCCAAAGATCGTTATCAGGAACGAGACGCATGAAGATGGTTGCGCGATAACTGAGGTGACTATAGCAGCGTTCAAGACCTTGGAGATCAGCAACCACACGGAGCAGTTCATCATCGAGGCGCTACGTGCCGCCAAAGCTCTTACGGTATCGCTGGTCGCAGAAATGGATGGCCGAGTGATAGGGCATATTGCTTTCTCTCCCGTGACCATTTCCGACGGCACACCGAACTGGTATGGACTTGGACCTGTTTCCGTTTTGCCGGAGCACCATCGGAAGGGCATCGGCAAAGCACTGATAAAAGAAGGGTTGTCACGTCTGAAAGATATGAATGCTCAAGGATGTTGTCTCGTGGGACATCCGGATTACTACAGGAAATTCGAGTTCAAGAACATGTCTGGATTTGTGCATGAGGGAGTGCCACAGGAGGTCTTCTTCGCTCTGTCTTTCGACGGGCATACTCCGCAGGGCACTGTCGCTTTCCACGAAGGATTCAAAGCGGATGGCCAACAAGAGGCTGCAGGCGACGCTTTACAGCGCGCCTGACCCTTGGCGATAGATATATACAGCGGCCTTACTATTCTAAGAAAAATCGTACTTCACAAAAAATTATTTTAGCCGCTCAATAGATATTATTGTAGCGTAGAAAAGATTGAAAAGCGATTGTCATGGCAAAACAACCACCTAATCCACCCCTCCCCCAGAAAATCAAGCTCCCGCGTCTTCACAACTTGTTCTGTATTATAACATTGAATATCCACCCCCGGAAACGTAAGCACTTATGTGGTTTTTTCCCAATTCCAACATAGGCCTCATGTTTTTTTCTTTTAAACTTCTAATGTTGTCAGGATTACTATTCATTTCTTTTGCCAGAAGTTCAGCGTCTTCGGCCCCACAACTAAGAACAACCTTAACATAGCAGTTTGCTAAGATCATAGCGGCCAATTTCTTGTCAACCTGCGCCAAACTGTGTCCGGCAAAATTTATGCTGATATTGTATTTGCGGGCTTCGGGGCACAGTGTAGCACCTTATGCATGTTTTACGGTTGAGTTATACCAATAACCACTTGTTTCAAGCTTACTATTTTGATATTTTAATCATAATTAAATCGCAGTTAAGGCATTCATGAAACAAAATTTGTATGGTGAATAGTATAAAAAAAGGGGATAACTATGTTTCGAGGCAAAAATCCTTCACGGAGAAAATTTCTAAAGACAGGACTTACGTCTCTTGCCGCTACAACAGCATCGGCAAAGTCCATTCTGGACGCACCTAAAAAACCCGGAGAAGTGAGAGTGCTTTTTCTTGTCGGTGATTACTGGCATAATGCCGAAACACAGGAATTTCACTGGAGAAAAGTTTTAGGGTCCACCGGATGGCGATTACTGTTTGCCCAGTCGAGCCGGTTTGTGACTCCTGAGGTACTTTCAAAAACGGATTTGTTTGTATTTTGCCGATATGGAGGTCCTGCATGGCAGGGTTGGTCAGGCGAGGAAATCGTTGAAACTCGTCCCACGGGTGCTCCCTGGATGACAGATGAACTGGAAGAAGCTATTATAGAAAATGTAAATCGTGGCATGGGATTACTTCCCTATCACTGTTCTATATATAACGGCGATAAGAAAAAATATATGGCGCTTCTCGGTGTAAAAAAGCCGATTGTTCATGGCAATATCAGGGAGATGACCACGTTTTACGATATGAATCAGAATCACCCGATAACCAAAGGCATCGAACCGTTTGAAGAATTTGACGAGATATTCGATGCTGAATTTTTTGATGTGGAATATGAAGTGCTGTTCCGTGCAAAACAGGATTACCCCAAATTGGACAAGCCCTATACATTCATGCAGCATTTCCCCGAACTTATCGAGATGTCAAAAGTAGGGGCGAAACTGGACAGACCGGGAGGTTGGACCCGTGAAGTCGGTGATGGACGTGTTGTTTTTCTCAATTGTGGAAGTACTCCGGAGGTTTTTTGGAGAATATCCATGAAAGAAATGATGTGGCGTTCTGCGCACTGGGCTATGAAGAAAGATATACCGCCGTCAAATCTAAAGGAAGGTTTGTAGGATAGAGACATAAGAAGAAATTCATCGCAGGATTTTCGTTTTGATGTACACATAATATCCTGATAACGGGGATCGAGAAGAATAATTTCTCAATCCCTCGATTCAGAAAAGTGTTGTTGTATGGATGTCAAGGTCAAGACAAGTTCGCCTGCGGCGAAACCTTGACAGATATACGTTTGCAGATAATTGTTTTTTTGTTTTTTACGTATCGTTTTCAAACGATAAAGTAATCATATAACTAATAATTATTACCTTTCATTCAGGTACGCAGTATTGTGATGAGCCAAATATTCTAAAATCTCTCATTCTTTTCTGGATTTCCAGTGCTAAACCTATTATCTTTTCTATCGGGATACTTTTGTTAATAGGTAACTATAACCGATATCCAATATGGTTATCTATTGTTCTATGACCTTTGCCATAGGAGTGTTTTGATGATTGGTAAAAAAATTCGACTTGAAAGAATTATTAACAGAGATTCCGGACGAACGGTGATTGTACCCATGGATCACGGGGTAACTGTCGGCCCCATTCCCGGTCTTTTAGACATGAAAACCACTATTAATAAGTTGGTTGAGGGCGGTGCCAACGCCGTTCTCATGCACAAGGGTATCGTGGGAGTAGGCCACCGTGAACATGGAAAGGACGTGGGACTCATTGTACACCTGTCTGCGAGCACGGTACTGAGTCCTAATTCCGGAAATAAAATACTTGTCTGCACTGTTGAGGAGGCGATCAAGCTTGGAGCGGATGGCGTCTCGGTTCATGTGAACCTCGGTGACCCAAATGACGACAAAATGCTTAAGATTCTTGGTGAAGTTTCGCAGGAGTGCCATGAGTGGAACATGCCGCTTCTTGCCATGATGTACACTCGTGGAGAGAAAATCGAGAGCGAATATGACGTGAAATATGTCAAACATGCCGCCCGTGTAGGTGCAGAATTATCTGCAGATATTGTGAAGGTGAACTACACTGGAACGACTGAAACCTTCCGGGAGGTTGTTGAGGGCTGTCCAAAGCCGGTTATTATTGCCGGCGGTGAGAAAGTTGAGACAGATAAAGAGCTCCTGAATATGGTGGATGGGGCGCTCAAGGCAGGTGCGGCTGGTGTATCTATCGGAAGAAACGTTTTCCAGCACAAGCGTCCGGAAAAGATTGTGGAAGTAATCTTCCGGATGGTCCATGGTGACGCAACTGTGGAGGATGGGCTGAAACAACTAAAGGAGGTATTGTGAAAAGACTGTGGGTACGTGTCCAGCCATGGAATAAGTCCTATATAACTGCCTCCCTGGAAAGCGGAGCTGAGGCAATCGTCATCTCGGAAGGGGAAAGCAAAAAAGCACACGCCCTGGGGAGAATAACCACTGTTGCATCTGATGGAGATCTGATTCCGGGACAAGATGTTGAATTTATTGAAATCAAGACAAAACAGGATGAAGTTCAAGCCGCCGGTTTCCCTCCCGAAAAAACAGTCGTTCTTTCCATGAAGAACTGGACAATCATCCCGATAGAAAATATTCTTGCCCAGAGAAGCAATATCCTCGTTGAGGTGAAAGGCGCCCAGAAAACACGTCTCGCCCTCGAAATTTTAGAAAAGGGCGCGGATGGTGTTGTGTTGAATCCGAAGAGTATTAATGATATTAAGAAAACCGCAGAGGTTATCCAGAGTGTTCAGCCTCGCATCGAACTGGTTGAAGCTGTGATCGAGGAGGTGCGACCGCTGGGTTTGGGGGATCGGGCCTGTATAGATACCTGTTCCAATATGGGAAGCGGGGAGGGAATCCTCGTGGGGAATTCCTCCGATGCCTTTTTTCTTGTTCACTCTGAGAGCATCGAAAATCCCTATGTGGCTGCACGTCCTTTCCGTGTGAATGCCGGTGCCGTGCACGCGTATGTATGGACTGGTGTAGGGAAGACATCCTACCTTGGTGAAATGGAGTCCGGTAATAGTATAACTTCAGTCAATGCAAAAGGGGAGACGCGGACATTGTTTGTTGGCCGTAATAAGATAGAATGCCGGCCCATGATTCTCGTTCGGGCTCTTGCCAAAAAACGGCTCGTATCGCTTGTGCTTCAGAATGCCGAGACCATACGCCTTGTGGGACCCGGCGGCGAAGCTATATCCATTGCAACAATCAAAAAGGGAGATCATGTTCTTACCTATCTCACCGAGGGTGGTCGGCATTTCGGCATGAAAGTTGAAGAGACACTGGTGGAAAAGTAAGATTAAATCTTGTTAATTTAAAACTTGATTCTATTGAAAATCCAGATGTTCGTAGATTTATTGAAAAATAAGTACTATTTGAAAAACATATTTACCTTCAATAGCTCGTTGTTTATTATAGTGACCTTGCCCCCCAAAGTTGGACCAGTTATTATATTAGGATTTGTTAACAAATCCTGGAAAAGAGGCAAGGCAAATGCCAAGAAAGATTTTCACTCCAGAGCAAATCATCCGTAAACTCAGAGAAGCTGAAGTACTCATAGCCAAAGGTATGACTGCACAACAGGCAGCTCGACAGATTGGAGTGTCTGAACAAACTTATTATCGTTGGCGTAAGGAATATGGCGGGATGCAGGTTGAGCAAGCTAAACGGCTCAAAGTACTCGAGAAAGAAAACGTTCGTCTTAAGCGCTTGGTTGCCGAGAAGGAACTTGACATACAGATACTCGAAGAAGCCATTACCTTTGAATCAAAAAACTTCTAAGCCCGGCCAAGAAACGACGAACTGTTGAATATGTATGCAATGAATTTTCAGTCTCAAAACGCCGGGCATGTAGGGTTTTAGAGGTGCCACGAAGTATACATCATTACCGTTCAAAGATACCAGATGATGAGCCTATTCTCATTCAACGAATGATCAAGTTGGCAACGCAGTACGGTCGTTATGGATATCGGAGGATTACGGCGATGCTACGGAATGAAGGCTGGCAGGTTAATCACAAACGAATAGAACGCCTCTGGCGTCAGGAAGGTCTAAAAGTACCACATCGACAACCGAAAAGAAGAAGGCTATGGCTCAATGATGGTTCATGTATTCGGCTACGGCCGATGTATCGGAATCATGTGTGGAGTTACGATTTCATCCATATCAGAACACGGGATGGTCGTGGTATTCGATTGCTAACAATTTTAGACGAATATACCCGAGAATGTATATCTATTGATGTTAAGAGAAAGTTTACATCAGATGATGTATTGTATCGTTTGACCGAACTATTCCTCAGACGGGGTGTGCCAGAACATATTCGCAGTGACAATGGCTCAGAGTTCACGGCTAAATCTGTTCGTAAATGGCTCATGCATCTTGGTGTGAAAACAGTGTACATTGAACCGGGAAGCCCATGGGAGAATGGCTATATAGAATCATTTAATGGCAAACTGAGAGATGAACTGTTGAATCGGGAAATCTTCGATACACTCTTTAAAGCAAAAGTACTTGTAGAACGATGGAGAAGGGAGTATAATCATATAAGACCCCATAGTTCTTTGGGCTATCGTCCACCGGCACCTGAGGTGATCCTGCCAACAGATGCGGCTTGAGGCCGTTGTTGTTCGGTTCCGCTCCGCTCCACCTCACAACAACGGTGGCGCAGAACTTGGTGCCATAACTAACTCTAGGAGGGCGGTGAAAAAGTATTTTCACGCGCCCCGGCTTGTAATTTGTGACTGTGTTGCTGTCAAGGGCAAGACAAGCCGGCCATACATAAAACTTGTTATTTATTATTGATTTACCCTTTGTAATATATTTTCTTTATACATGCAAATCATACTTTATTGGCCGGCCCTTGACAGCTCATTATCACGAAGTTATAAGTTTATCACCAGACTTCTAGAAGTGGTCCAAAGTGTGGGGGCAGGTCATCAAGGAAATAGCATTGGAATTTGCCGATTTTGAGGAAGAGCGAAAAATGCTACATGAATAAAGTAGCCAATAATCATAATGAAATGAAACTAATTATTAATTACTTAACTTTCATTTTCTTTTAATCTAAAATCAAATAATTCAACTGCATCTCTCTTTCTTTCTTCAGTTACATCCGAATACCTCATAGTNGTNNTTATATCTGCATGGCCGNGCTGCTGCTGGACAACCGACAGGTCTTTGCACGCCTTTTAGGCATTTTTTGTCAAAGAATCGGGTGAAATGACCGATATATCATCGTTTCGTTGTCGTACAAGGTTTTTTGATATCTTATCTTGAAAAAACAATAGATTCAAGGGTATTTTTTAAATCAGTGTGGTAAAAAGGATGAGATTTTAATTCTGAATGATTTGAGATTTCATAAAAATATTCTATATTATTGGGGGGAATTTTTCATTATAAAGTGGTAAATGGTGAGATTAAAAAAGTGTTGTATAAGGATAGAAAAAGAATTTGATAAATAAATTTTGATATGTTATTTATATAGAAAATATAAAATTGTTTTGACGACGTACATTTTGGTGAAATAATTTTATGGGTTAAGGAGTCCACTTTGTTCTGAAGAGATACATTTCAATTCGGTCCTTTAATAACACAACAAGTGGGCCGATGAGTGGTGACAGGTCATGAGTATTATCATTAAAATGGGAATTGTAATTGCGCTTTGTATCGTCATGTGCCTGGCTGTACTCTATTTTTTTACGATACCGTACGGCGAAAATATCATTCGCAGTACTATTGAAAAAAAAATCGGAGAATCGCTCGGACTGCAGGTACGGATTGGTTCGTTTGAAACGAATCTTCTTTCGCGTGTCCAGATTGGTGATGTTTCACTAAGAGAGGTATCCGGTACAGAAAAACTCCCTTTTGCTTCTGTGGAGTATGCCTGTGCTGAATACCGGCTGTGGCGTGTGCTCTCTCTGAAACCATATATCGATCAGTTTACCATTGATAGTTTATCTGTTAATGTTATACGCGACAGCAGTGGATATCGGCTCCCCGTTTCTCGTAAAAAGAAAAGACAGGATAAACCTCAAAAACCTCTGGATTTCGGTTTTCAGTTCGCACATCTGGATTTGGGTAATTCTTCAGTTACATACGATGATTATTCTGTGCCGTTGTACGTTTCCGCCAGTGATATCAATGTAAACATTCGTGAGAAAAACGACAGCGAGTACATGCTTCGATTGCTTGCCGGTGGATGGGAAATCGTATACCGTGATCATCCGGTTTCTCTTGACAGTCTTACAATATCAAGCACCATATCACCGGATGAAATTTTCATAGAGTCTCTCGAGCTTTCGCTTCCCGGTCTTCAGGGTTACCTGCAAACGACTGTGGATATGGCTGATTCACCATGGCGAATTAACGGAGCAGCAAGAATTCAGGGAAACATTACTCCAATTGCAGAACTCTTCGGCGACACAATCCCCGAAAGAGTATATCCGCGAAAAGGGAAAACAGAAACTACCTTTGGATTTTCCGGAACGATTGATGATCCTGAAATTACATTATCAATGGGAGTTCATGATGTAGAATTTAAAGATACTTTCCTTGAAAATCTTACTCTTGAAGGTAATTATCGTAACCGACTTCTGAATTTGCAAAGAATCTCACTGGAACTTCTTGATGGCACTGTGTTTGGTAAAGGAACGGTTGCCACTGATTCTTTATTTAATCATAATTTTTCACTTGAAATAAGTAAAATTAATTTTGAACGTATTTGGGAATTAGTTTATCACGATGTTTCTCCTTATAAAGGACGCTTCAATGGGTCTCTTGAAACAAGCGGACCGTTAAAAACTCCACAAAAGGTACATGCAAAGACCCACCTTTCTTTTGATGAAGTAACCTATCAATCGCAACAGCTCGAGGATTTTAATACTGATATTTCATTTAAGGATGGTGTATTCGATCTCGAATTCAAACAGTCCACAACAGAATTACGTGCCGGAATTACACTTGATAAAGACGAAATTCTGGGAAATTTTCAATTCCATACAACAAAGCCAGGTGACCTCACTGGATTTGCAAAGATATTTGATCTGTATGGTTCTCTTGATGCAAAAGGGGTGTTATCAGGCAACCTAAAAAATCCTTCTATAATCACCGATTTAAGCGGTCATAATATCCGTATTTACGGATTCCCTCTCGACTCTTTAAAGGGTAAAGTAATATATGAAAATAAAAAAGTTTCTTTTGAAGAGTGTGCATTTTCCGGAAATGTCGCATCGGTTGATTCTCTTACTAATCATTTCCATGTACCCGATCTGTATGGAGGTTTATTTTACAGTGGGATTCTCAACGGGCCGTTGAGTGATCCTGACGGTCAGATTGAACTTCGCTTTACCCGGCCGGCTTACAAGAATTTTCAATTTGATCGTATTGAAGCAAAATTAAGTATCACCGACAGGAAAGTTGTATGTAAATATTCCCGAATTGAAAAGGATTCTCTTGCTGTGGAACTTCACGGCAATTACACAATCCCATCATCAAGTGGTGATGCTGAGCTGGTATTTTCAAGACTGACAGAGGACAGTTCACAATCCGAGATCAAACAGAGAAATGACAGCATGAAGGAAGGCTTGTCAGTTTCTGAAGAACTTATTTTAGGGAAAATGAATCTTGAGTTTGCTTTTGCCGATTTAGAAAACATTTTACTCAACGCCAACGGAGTAGATTTGAATATCGGTCAGATTATACATATGTATTCAGATTCTTTGCAAGTCACTGGTTTACTTGATTTTAATCTTGAATTCAAAGGATCCCCTCGGAATCCTACAGGCAATCTCCAGTTCGTTTTAAATGATCCCGGTGTAAAAGGGGTTGCAATTGATTCTGTCAGCAGCACACTTCGGATTGATCATGACAAACTTACCATTAGCATGGTGGAGATGTATTTAAATAGCCAGAGAACATGGGCCACGGCCGAGATAGGACTGAAACGTTCGTCAAGCGGTTACCCTACCATTACAGGGCAAAGTAACATTCGCTGTAATGCTGAAGGTAAAAACATTACCGCACAACTCCTCAAGCTCGTCATGCCTCCCGAAATGGGCTTTACCGGGAGCAGCACCTATAATCTTGAATGTCAGGGTACGCTACGGAAACCCGGCATAAGTGGAGTTTTTCACATTATCGACGCTGAATTGCAGGTCAAACCCGATACTCCTCCGATACAGAATTTGAATATCCGTGCTGTTCTTCAGGATTCAGTACTCATCATCGATCCTGCAGAAGGAACAATTAACGGTGAGCATGTAATCGTGAACGGGATTGCGGCCACGAACGACTGGGAGCAGTTCAGAACAGAGGTATCAGTGCGTGTTGCCGATAATACTGTCATCGAGAGCGCAGGAATAGTATCTGCTGATACACTCGATTACCGGGTTACTATTTCCGACATGGATATTGCAGTAATGCAAACAATGATATCAAATTCCAAGAATTTGAGCGGTGGAGTAACTGCCATGCTGAAAATATCCGGGACATTACGGGATCCTGTGATTGAAGGAGACCTGACTGTCACGGATGTTTCATTTATTTTTCCGCTGTTAGAACTACCTGTTACTCAGGGGTATACGGCGTTACGGTTCGATCGTAATACTGTCCATATGGATTCACTTTCAGCCGATGTGAACAAAGGGAAGCTTTTTGCATATGGAACAGTAGTTCACGACAAAGGCGCACTTTCAGAAATTGATATAAAAGCAGGGATACTGAACACAACGATTTATCGTCCGAAAGAATATACTCTGACAATTGATTCCGCATTTCTTACCTGTAAGAAACAGGATAATTATTATAACCTCGAAGGTGAAATCGTACTTGGGGAAAGTCGTTTGGTGAAAGATTTTCCGCCAAGATCGTTCATTACATTCTTGCAGAAAGTAGAACGTCCTTCGAAAACACCTTCACCCCTATTGCAGCAGATCAGGACGAATGTACTGATAAAAGGCAGTCAGAAATTATGGATTGATAACAACCTTGCACGCATGCGAATTCGCTCTGAAATCGGTTTGATTGGCACCATTGCCCATCCCAATGTTACCGGGCGATTGTCTGTGGAGGAAGGATATGTGGTATATCTTAATAAGAAGTTCAAGATAAATAGAGGTATTATTGATTCTTTTGATCAAAATCGTTTCAGTCCTGAGTTTGATTTTCAGGCAGAATCAAATCTTAAAAGCTATCAAACTGTGTCAAGAGTTCCATATCATATAACGATGAATGTAAATGGAACCATGGATAAAATAATTTTCGAGTTGACCTCAGATCCACCGGAGGATAAATCTGATATTATCGCACTTTTGACCGTGGGTGCAACACGTGATCAACTGACCGGTCGAAGCTTAGATGGAACTGATGTATCACTAACCGAATTATTGAAAGAACGAGCAGCAGAATTATCCAGTCAAAAAATTTCCAGTTATGTTTCACAGAAGGCAGGAAATTTTTTGGGACTTGAGGAAATCAGCATTGAGGGCAATCTATTTCAAGTCGGTAAATCATCCGGACCGCAGCTTATCGCATCTGAAAAAATTTCTAATCGCATGGACATCAACTATACTACGGCTGTTGGTCACCTGAACGAACAAAGAATACGTCTCGATTACCTCCTGAATAAATATTTTTCACTGGTGGGTGAGACCGATCAAAAAGGACGATCTGGTATTGATTTAAAATATCGGTTGAGGTTCAAATGAAACTAATTTTTTTTAAAGCAATGGTAGTAATCGTGATGTTAATTCTTCCCGCTGGCAGTGGTGTGTGTGCACGCTCTGATAAGAAAATAAAGGTCGATAGAGTTTCATTTAACGGAGTGAGTGCTTTTTCATCACGCCGTCTCTCAAAAGTGATCATTACTCGTGTCTCAAAGGTTATAAGGTCGTATTATTACAACGAGGACATTTTCTTTGATGATATGAAATCACTCGAACTCTTCTATCATCAAAATGGCTACCTTGAAGCGGCAGTCACAAATTACGATGTAAAAATTGATTCAACGAATTTCAGAGCTCAGGTGAAAATTGTTATTGCAGAAGGTGAACGCACCAATATTGAAGGTTTCAGTGTTCTGGGAAATTCTGTTTTTCCCGACAGTCTTTTGTTACAGGAAATAAACATAAAAGGAGGGGATCCGTTCCTGAGAAAAAGGATTGATAACTCGACATTAAATCTTGTCACATTCTATGCCGATCATGGCTATCTGGATGCTGAAGTGCATCCTGATATTCGTTTCAATTCTGAGACTCACACTGCACTTATTGACTTCTATATTGTTGAGAAATCACAATTTGCAATTGGCGGAATACGGATTGAGGGATTAGAAAAGACACGGAAAAACGTTGTTATGAGGGAGCTTGTTTTCAATCCCGAAGAAGTGATTAATTATTCCCTCCTGCTCAAATCCCAGCGAAATATTTACCTGACCGGTTTATTCCAGAGTGTGTTTATTCGTCCCCAGCCGTCATCAAGTGGCGATTCAACTAAAAAGGATATCCTGATTGAAATGAAGGAGGCGATGACAGGCGAGTTCAATGTGGCGGGCGGTTACGGTTCCGTTGATCGGGCACGAGGGAAAATTGAAGTCTATAACAACAATATGTGGGGTAAATCCCTGAAGCTCGGGCTTGTCGGAAAGATCAGTTTTATCGAGCGCAGTATCGAAACGTCATTTTCCAATCCGTGGACATTCGGCAAACCGGTACATACTGATATGAATTTTCTTTTGGAATGGAAAGATGAGCCAGGATATAACCTCGACCGAGTCGGTGAAAAGATGGTTGTTGGACGCAAATTCAATAATAACAATATTAACATGACTTTTAGAAACGAACGTACTAAATTAAGTCATATCAAGGTTACGAAAATACCGGATGAGTCGAAATTCAATACGAGAAGTGTAAAATTAACGTTCAACAGAGATACACGAGATAATTTATTTAACGCAACCAGTGGTTATTTTTTTGAGACAAGCAGTGAATACGGATGGTTTGTTACGGAAAAAAACAGAAGATTTGTACGTTTTAACGGACAATTCAAATATTTTCATCCTTTCAATTCGCTGACTACAGTTGGAACATCTGTTGAATTTGGAGTTATGAATGCAAATGGTGGATTATCATATATCCCGCTTCATGAAAGGTTATATGCAGGCGGGCCAAATTCTATACGCGGCTTTGAGTATGAAAAATTAGGTCCGCTGGATAAGAAGAGAATACCTATCGGAGGTAGAGTAAAATTTGTATGGAATCTCATGGAATTACGCCGCAGGATATATAAAATGATTGGCAGTGTCTTTTTTATTGATATCGGTAATGTATGGTTTTCATCCAGCGACATGAGATTGAAGGATGTACGCTCTGTGATAGGCATGGGATTACGCATCAATACGCCTATCGGATTGGGCCGTCTGGATTACGGAATTAAAGTTGACCGTCAAAAAGATGAATCTAGGGGAGAATTGTATTTCAGTATGGGACAGGCTTTTTAATAATTTTAAGGGTTCGGTTTCTATAATAGCAGTCATGAGGGAATTTATAATACTGCAAAGTTTATAAAGGAGGAAAAGATGCTCACATTTATAAAAAAAAGGTCTGATAAAATTGGATTACCTCCCGGAACACTTTCACATATTGGGAAAACACAGGATAGAAAAGTAAACATTTCCGTAATCGATTATGATGAAGAGCACTTCCATGAGAAAACTGTAACGAATATTGACGAGTGCTTTCCTTATAAAGATAGTCCCACGGTAACGTGGATTAATGTTGATGGAATCCATGATCCGGACATTATAAAATCGCTTGGGGACCACTTTGAGATTCATCCGCTTGTTCTTGAAGATATTATGAACTCCGGACAGAGACCTAAACTGGAGGATTTTGATACCTATCTGTATATTGTTTTTAAAATGCTCTATTTTGATGAAGTTACAAATGCAATCAAAGGAGAACAGGTTAGTATTATTACAGGCCGTAATTTCCTCATAACGTTTCAGGAAAATGAAATTGATGTATTTGATTTTATTAGAGACAGACTCCGGAAATCCAAAGGCCGTATCAGAAAAATGGGAGTTGATTATCTGATGTATGCTCTGGTGGATGCAATTGTTGATAATTATTTCCTCATATTGGAAAAATTCGGGTCTCAAATCGAAGATATGGAAGAACGGGTGATGAATGATACATCTCAGGATACTATACAGACAATATATAGAATGAAACGTGAAATGGTGTTTTTGCGAAATTCAATCTGGCCTTTACGAGAGGTTTCAAGTCAGCTTGAAAGAGGAGAGATATCTTTTATACAGGAGAAAACACGAATATATTTACGGGATGTCTATGACCATACCATACAGGTGATAGATGCTGTTGAAGCATACCGTGAAATGGTATCAGGTTTACTTGATATATTTCTTTCGAGCCTGAGTAACCGCATGAATGAAGTAATGAAAACTTTGACAATATTTGCAGCGATTTTTATCCCGCTTACTTTTGTTGCAGGGATTTACGGTATGAATTTTGAGTATATGCCGGAACTCAAGTTACGATGGGGATACCCTACCCTTTTATTGACAATGTTTGTGATCGGTTTCTCTTTGGTTATGTATTTCAGGAAGAAGAGATGGTTTTAATATATAAATCGATCAATTAAGAAAATATTATTTATCTAACTTCCTTATCTTTATCGTTATAAAGGAGGATCTATGTTGAAAGTATTTAACAAATTTTGGCAGATACTCGAATCACCCCTTCCATATATGCATAGTAAATCACTACTTTTATTGATTCAGTCAGCTCTAATACTTTTAATTGCCATTGTATTATCAAAATTATTTATCAGGTTTTTAAAACAGAAGATTTTCATCCGTTATAAAATAAAGGAAGGTTTACAAGAATCCATATCGCGTGTAATACATTATATTTTTATTATTATTGGTGTTCTGATAGCTCTGGATCATTTAGGGATCAACATGACTACGCTGGCAACATTCGGCGCTGTACTGATGGTTGGTATAGGATTTGGCCTGCAGAACATTACCAGCAATTTCATCAGCGGATTGATAATTCTATTTGAACGCCCGATTCAAGCCGGAGACTTCGTTGAAGTAGGAGGTGTATTGGGCAGAGTAACTGCGATAAAAGCACGGAGCACCACAGTTAACACCATAGATAACATATCAATAATTGTTCCTAATACTCAGTTTATTTCTGAAAGTCTTACAAACTGGAGTTACAAGGATACACAAACCCGTCTTCACGTTAAGGTTGGTGTCTCGTATGGGTCGGACATTGAACTTGTTCGACAAACATTGCTTGATGTGGGGAGTGTGTACCCTGATGTACTCAAAAACCCTGAACCAAAGGTACTCTTTTATGAATTTGGTGAAAGCTCTCTCAATTTCGACTTGCTGGTCTGGACTGATAAACCACTAAAACAGTTCATAATTCGAAGCGATCTTAATTTTGCAATTGTCCAGGCCTTCAGGAAAAATGGAATAGAAATTCCATTCCCACAGTGGGACCTTCATGTCAGATCGTCAATTCCCATAAAGACAGTGGAAACCCGGAATCATTCATGATAGTAATCTCAAAATCTTTTATGGGTTGAAATAAAAGTAATGAACTTGGTTTATCACCTCTGTTCAGGTCTTAATTTTTTTATTCGTTTCCTTCTTAGTGGTTTTTTTTATGTTCCGCTATTTCACTTTTCTTGCATATTCGAAAAAACATATTTTTTTTTAATAAAGAGGTCCAAAGAGTGGGGCAGATCATGTGAAGCGAAAAGTGTACTGCAATTGATGATAAAAATGTCAAGGGAATATCGCAAAAGTGTCAAGAAATCGGCTTCAGGATTAAGGGATAAAATCATGTTTAATTTGCACTGAGTTGAATTTATTTTGTCCTGGCATAAATTGATATACTCAAACAAAAACAAAAGATAATTCAAACATTTTATCCATGAGATATTTTTTTATCTATTGGAATTTTTACATACATATTCCGCACGTTAATTTCATAATATCATAATGATTTTTGATTCTTGAAAATTCTGCCGCTATGGAAATGTTATATCATGTAACTCACACATTCTTTTCCCGTTCCAACCGAACGTATATGAAATGCCGAAATGAGGTTGATCTTTTCCATACTGATTGCTTGTAATCCAAAAAGCAACTTTTGATGATTCTATGCGCCCGGCAGAAATAAGAAAATCCCACATACATCCTTTGTCGAATAATGGTGTCAGATATTTTCCTGTGCGATAATAGTCAACATAGCCCATACGACTCTGGAAGTGAAGTATAAACGATTCCCAAAATTGTTTTTCAATAATGTTTAAATCAAGACCAGCCCTTATGTTGCTCGGGCCGACACTTGTTCTGTGCGATAGTGCTATGAATCCATTGATAAAAACGCTTTTACTATTCCAGATTAAAGGTTTATATCTCAAAAATGTGATGAGACCTGAATGTTTTTTATCAGGGTAGCGAAGGTTCACACGGTCAATTCCAAAAATAGTATGATAGGCGTTCTGAAGATCTTTTCCCCTAAAATTGCCGCTTGTCATTATTCCAGAACCTGCTTGAATAATACCTGACGATGTTTCTTTTTCAATTGAAAAACGAAATGATAAAAGGTCTGATCTATAATTCTGTGCTTTATTTGTAAGTGTATTATGGTAAATGTCAACGATCCAATTTTTTTTATTATCTTCACGAACAATCTGTAGCCAGAAACTTGCGGTTACATAATCATCTTTCCCCTGAATAATTTTTTTTCCAAAGAGTTCCTGAATAATTAAATTATCATTCCAATATCCTATGCTTGTCTGGTATGATGATCTATTGTTGGATGAATTACGTGAATCATCCTTGTCGAAAGCATATTCAGAATCACTTGCATTATCAGAAACACATATAACACAACATAAGAAGTAATTTAGATATATAGTTATAAAAAATATTTTCTTGAATAACATAAATAACTCACAAGGTTACACAATACAACTTCCACATCTTATTATATATCTAAAAGATAATACGAACCCCGAGAGCACCAAGCTTATTTTCATTATTCTCTGCATATGAGTCATAGATGTTATAGAGATAGTAGATACCAAAAATACCATATTTCCCTTTACGGAAACAATTTAACAAAAAAGTTATCTTGTTATCCGTCGATTTATCTGCCTTAATCCATAAATGCTGGCTGAGAGTAATGAAATATATCCATTGTTTATGCACTGCTAAATGATAACGGGTTTGGCTGAATAATTCATAGCGATAGTCCTGGTTCCTTGCGCTCCAGATGGAATCTGAACCATGAAGAAAAAAACCGGCATTCACCTGAGAATTCCACTTGTTAATTATAGTATTTGAATATGCTTGATATATTTCCGGCAAATAAAGGTAGTGTGATCCCTTCATCCCTAAACCAAACCGAATGCTGTTCTGCCAGTAAGCACCTTTCTGTTCTTCTGCACGGCTGATGGAATAGAGACTTTCGTGATGTATGGAACCTTTGATATACCATTTTTCAAATTCATATCTGAAACCGGGAGCAATTGTATACCGTATTTTATCCAGATTAAAAATACTCGAATCCGAGCGTGAAATAATGGTCATATTTTCCACAATACCGGTAAGCACAAGCCTTTTATTCCGATAGAAATCGATGTTAGACAAGAATTCGGCACGGTATCCCGGATACAAATCGTCGTTTTTATTTACTCCATGCATGTAAGAAGCAAATGATGCGGCACCATGTGTCTGCATAATCAGCTTTGCCTCTGATAAAGAGCTTCCTGCCGAACAGAAAACTATGATAACAAAAAGAAACAACTTGTGGTGGCATACTCGTGAAATATATCCGGCATGATTTTGCATACAATCGTAAATCCGCATTTTCATCTAACACCCTTTTATTCAGAAGATTATCCTGAAACCAAGAGAACCCATGCCGTCAGCATTATCAAGCGAAAATGTGTCATAGATATTGTAGGTGTAAAAAACACCGGCAAAATGAACAGTTCCTCTCCTGAAGGCACTCAGTGTCAAGGTAATCTGGTGTTCCGCAGAGTTGTCGTTTTTCACCCAGGCGTTTTGACGCAAACTTGCAAAATATGCCCATCGTTGAAATGATCCAAGATGATATCGTATAAGGCTGAATACTTCAAAATTATAATCATGGTTCTGCCCGGAAAACAACGTTCGTTTTGAAGGTAAAATATATCCGACATTTATCTGAGCATCCCAGGAATTGAGAAACGAATTTCGAATATTTTTGTATTGTTCACGAAGATAGAGGTAGTAAGCCCCTTTCGTTCCGGCACCGATTTGAAAACTGTTCCACCACGTTGATCCGTTTAATTCGGGACGGCTGATGGTATGTATGCATTCGTGGTGAAGTGCACCCTTGATAAGCCATGAAGTAAATTCATACCTGAAACCCGGTGTCAGGGTATAACGGATTCTGTCCAGCCTCATCGTTTTATGTTCAGGATCACTTATGATCGTAGTCGTACCGAGCATACCGTTAATGACAAGACGATTATGCTTATAAAAGTCAACATATGTCATAAATTCCGATCGATAACCGGGATATAATTTCTCAGAGTCATCGAAGCCATGAATGTAAGGAGAAATGGTTATATGCCCATGAGTATGCATAAGTAATTCAGCGTTAGCAGATTCTGATAAAAACAATAATAAAGACAGTATGAGGTATTTTTTTAATTTCATTTGTTGATCAGGAAAATCATGAAAAAATTTAATAATGATTTTATTCTATCTTTGTAGAAAGCTCGATGATTTTCCCCGCCCTTATGATTTTCACAGAAAGCGTATCCCCGGATTGTAATGAATTCATAAATGAGTTGAATGTATAAAACTCAGTAATCTCATCCGGTACCGGTATACCACCGACTTCTAAAATAATATCACCACCGACAGTCAATTCTTCATCTTCAAGTAACATATTTAAATAACCTGGCCTTAATCCTAATTTCGCATAGGGAGAACCAGAAGCTACATTCTGAACGAGCAATCCGGCAGGCTGAGGGAGATTAAATATTTCAGCAAGAGGGCCTGCGAGTAAATAACTGTTAATACCCGTCCAGAAAGATTTCTGCTTGATAAGCAATCTATCACCTAAGTTTGATGTTACCGCAAATCCAATTCCCTCAAAACCACCGGATTGTGATAAAATATAGCTTACAATACCGATAACCTCTCCTTTCATGTTAAACATTGGACCGCCTGAATTACCCATATTGATCGCTGCATCTGTTTGAAATAGTTCGAGAGGTGTTAGATTCCCGATAACTGTACTGCTCTTATGACGGCCACTTATATAACCAACCGTCAACGTATGTTTCAAACCGTAGGGCGCCCCGACAATAAATGTTCTATCGCCAATCTCAGCTTTATCTGAATCCCCAAGCTTAACTGGCTTAATATTATTAGGCTTTCTCTCCAATTGCAGCAGAGAAATATCCGCAAAGGGAGCCGATGCAATTACATTAGCAGGAATTTCCTGCCCATCGAAAAATTCAACCATAATCTTATCGGCAATCTGTACAACATGAGCCGCGGTCATTATCTTGCCGTCATCGGATATCATAACGCCGGAACCCTGGCCTTCCATGCCAAGGTAACCCTCTTTTGTAGATAGCGTGGGCTTTATTTGCAGAGTACGGATTACTACGACTGCGGGATTAACCTTATTAAAAAGCTCGCGTATTTCCTGGGCAAAAGTTTGTTTTATGTTCATAGAAAATCCAAGTATAATCACTAATAACATAATCCAATTACTTTTTTTCATTTTCATACCTCCACTTTTTATGTACCTTTAAACATAAAGTGATTATAACTAATTATCAAATTAATAAAAATCAATTATCATAAGAATAATTTTATATATAATAAAAGTATAATGATTGATCTCAATGAAATCAAACATTTAGTAAAATCAACTTGCCATGAGTGGATAAAACAAAAACCTGCCACCTTAGGCGCAGCAATAGCTTTTTATATTATCTTTTCTCTCGGACCGATTTTAGTAATTACTATAGAAATCGTTGGTTTAATCTTTGGTAAACAAGCAGCAGAAGATCAGATAGTACAAGAAATTTATAGAATTATCGGACAAAAACCTGCAGAAGTTATTAAATCATTTATCATCCTGGCTTATTCTCCGCCTACAAGAATTATTACCACTATCCTCAGCATACCGACAGTCATGTTAGGATCAGCAATGATCTTTTTTCAACTAAAAAATACACTGAATATGATTTGGGATGTAAAACCCCGGAAAGATAAAAGATTTGTTTATACTTTAATAAATTATGGCTCATCATTTTCAATGGTAGCACTTCTTGGAATTTTACTCATTATATTGATAATAAAAAGTTTTTCATTGGCAATTTTTAATGATTCCATCGGTCAATTTTTACCTTTTCCCGTATATTTATTTAACATTATAGATTTGATTGTTACATTCTTTGTTACTACAATTTTATTTGCAATGTTGTATAAAATATTGCCTGATACATATATAAAATGGTCGAATATATGGATCGGGGCACTGGTAACATCTTTTATGTTTGCAATTGGTCAGTTTATGATAGGATTGTATATAAGCAAAACAGATATTGATACAGCATATGGTGCCCTTGGTTCATTAACTGTTCTATTAATATGGATATTTTATTCTTCTTTGATTTTTTTAGCCGGCGCTGTATTTACAAAAATCTATTCTCAGAAGAATATATTGAAATGATTTGAATCAATTCTTAAAAAAAATACGCCTCATAAAAAATCTTCTTTATGAGACGCACAGTATCAAAAATATATAATTTTTATTTTCTTATTCAGATTTCTCTCCGCTTCCTTTAATAGCTTTCTCCACGACATCACGGGTTAGAGAAGCGGCCGATAGTAAAGCTTTCCGAACAGTTGAACCAGCTTCACTACCTATGTCATCCGCTGCTCTTGCCGCTTCTGTTATCGAAACAGCTACTTTAGCGGTTCATTCGACAGCTCCTGTAACTACCGATGCCACAGCATCCAATCCAGTTGTGCCAATCTCTTTAATGTCTTTCAGGGTATTGACAATTTGATTCTTCACAGCCCCCCGTAAAGCATCGAGGATATCATCTGCACCTTCAACAGCGGTAACAACGATATTTTTTGTTTCGGTCACGAGTTTGGCCAGCATAATTCTCATTCTTTAGGAAGGCGGTGAAAAAGTATTTTCACGCGCCCCGGCTTTTAATATGTGACTGTGTTGCCGTCAAGGGCAAGACAAGCCGGCCATACGCAAAACTTCTTATTTATTATTGACTTACCCCTTGTAATATATTCTCTTTATTACTGCTAATTATACTTTATTGGTCGGCCCTTGACAGCTCATTATCACGAAGTTATGAGTTTATCACCAGACTTTTAGGGTTTTAAAAAAACATGAAATACATATGCTGTGATAATTTTAAGTTACATTTTTATGCAACAATAATTACAAACATAAGACTATTTCATTTCTTCCTCTATATCAGTGGTATTAAAGATATATGAAGACACAACACCATTGGAATCAAATTTGATAACCAAATCGCGTGTAGTCGATTCACCAAACAATCTATATTTATAATATCCGTAGGTCCATGTTCTTTTACCATCCTCTAACCCAATTCTCCATGGGGATCCAAAGATTTTGTTAATATCTTCTTTTGTTGTCTCTTCAAGTTGAATATTATTTATAGCTTCTACCGGAAATTCGCGGCCAACCATAGCACATGAAGCTATAGTAATGAGTAAAATCACGAACACGAGTGTAGTGATAAGAATGCCGTTATTAGAAATCATTATTACAGATCCCCCATAACATAGATTGTTAAGTTGTACGAGCTAAAATATAAAAAGTAATACTCTTGCTCAATGTTTTATGCAAGTACTTTTTCTTAAATATGCTGTATGAGATTTTTCCTTATTTTTGTTATAATCTGCATTATGAAAGGATATATAAAATTGTTTGTTTTATACCACAAATTTTTACCATCCAATTTTTACCTGACTTTTCATACACTTATCTTCATATACATCGGAAGCAATACCAACTTCATCAGTAAAAAATACAAAATCAAAATGAATAAGCTTGAAATTCATACCGAAACCGAAGGAATAATAGCCGGAGTTCAGACCTACACGCAATGCAAAAACATCGTAGCTTAATTCAGCACCCAAAATGAAACTTTTTTAATATGTTTTCTCTCTTGTTATCAAGAATATCTCGATAATCCGCGAGAAGTATAAGTTTTTTCCATAATAATTGTTTAACGATACCAACGTCAAAGGATGCTCCGCGGCTGTCGCCTATAAACTGAACTGTTGCACCAACTTCTTACTTAAGTAAAGGAATATAACAGAGCGTTCCCAAATCTATAGCATAGGTTTTGTTCTTCATCTTAAACTCATCACTGATGGATTCACTGATTTCATTGAGACTGCCAAGGTCGCTTGTCTTAATTTGAAAGATATTAACACGACGTCTTTCAATATATTTAAGATTTATCCCTACTATTAATCCCGGGTATAAAAAGGTAACTGGTTGAGCATATCCGACAACAAAAACTGTTCTTGCGAACCCCTTTCCCCATACACATGGTTGATTGTTTTCCCTGCCAGTCTTAATTCCGAATTCATTTATATTGAATGCAGCGATCCCGAAACCATGATTACGATATGATAAAGCAAAATCGAACATAGGAGACACATTTAAATATCCCCATTTACCTTCATAATCGCTTAAAGCGTTAAGAAAAATTTTTTTCCCCTCTGATTTTAAATTATTGAAGTTTTCAAAATTGTACTTATTGTAATAAATGAAATTTGAAACATCAAATAGGTGATTATTTATAGACAGCGGAAATCTAATAAGCGAAAATCGAACATTCTTGACTTACATTAAAAGAGCAGGATTATCAACGAAGCCATTGTAGCTGAAACCACCGGCTACCTTTGCGTCACCCATGCCTATAGTTTTTGTATTACTGTATGAAACAGTTCTATTTCCCGAAAAAACCGGAAATGTAAAGCTGAAAATTGTGAGACATACAAAAGATACAGTGAGAACTATCTTTTTCACCAGTCAAATCCCATTGTTTCATGAACTATCAATATTGTAAAAAATATTATCGATCGTAAATCGAAATCTTAAAAAGTATTTTAAAACTTCTATTACAGTTCAAGTGGTGAAATATCGTAATCTTATTGTCCTAAAGGTATACTCTCCAGATCATGAAACATATAAAAAAGAGTTTTACTTTTTTTTATTTCAAGGTAAAAAATTTCTGAATTCTCTCTGCTCTTTCTGGGAGAGTAACTTTTCAGTTCAACGGTGTTTTTACCCTCAGGTAGTGGAATTCTTGCATATGAAATACTATAAGGAAGAGTTTGCCAATTACGGGTATCTGCTTTTTCAGACAGTGCATTGGCAATAGAGAGGAGTGCACCCAAGTTTTCATTTTTCTGTCGAACAGCTTTTTCTGAAGCTTGTTTTAGTGCTAATCTCAGTAATGAAGTTGCCAGTTCTCTTGTCATTCTGTCTTCAAGTGTTTTAAATGCAATTCCGTTAATATCTTGAGCAAGTTCAAGCGGATATCTTTTCCCAGATGCAACCAATTCAGCATTTCTGAAATATGGCTTCCTTTCCAGATACTTCGGGAAGGCAATTCTGACAAATTTTAAATCGCCTAATGTAAGCGAGGAATCGGAACCCTCAAGGAAAAATGGAAATGATAACCCCATTTCCTCATTAACAAAGGTTACCATACCACCTTTTCCCCGGACAATAAAAAAATTGATACTCCATTCACCTTTTACCGGTCCAAGCCCATTATTCCAGAAAAAAACGAGTTCACCACCTTCTTGCTCATTGTGTGAATATTGCATTCCGAAACTTTTTTCATATTTTTTCAATTCATCGGTAAAGCCATTCTGATAAGCTGATCTTAACAAGTCCTTTTTTAACTGAAGAGGTGTCGCAACTCCAAATAATGGTCTATATACTTCCTCATACGCTTCATAGGCATTTCTATATGAAATAAAAGCGTTATTGTAATCTCCCGACGCTTCGAAAATAATCCCCATTAAATTCAGAGCGAACGCGTCGGATTTATAGCGGTTTTTATGCTTACTGTATTTATCATTCAGTTGATTAAGTATAATATTTATTCTTCTGCATTCAACCTGTGCCTCTTCTAATTTATTCAACCGGAGGTAGTTCAGGGCTTTGTAATAATGAATAAGTACTCTTTCAAAATCCTCGCCTCTATATGGTAGTACTTCAGGATTATAGAGGAGACTGAAAGCTTCTGCAGCATAATTTTTTTGTAGATCTTCCGTAAAGATATAAGCGTCTTCAAAGAAATTGTTGCTCTCTTCATATTTGCCAAGTATATGTGATACAACACCATTTTGTAAATAATAGAGCAGTCGATTTTTATCCTTTGCCGCTCGTTTATTCTTTTTAAGTTCTTTTTCAGCGTCTTCAATTTTTCCCTGAATAAACAGTTCCTGAAATTTTATGTTTCTCTGATAGTATGTTGCGCAGCCAGCCGTTATCAGAAGAATGATAAGAATTGTTTTGATTATTTTTGTTTTTGCAGTTTTAAAAGTCATATTATAATTTCATTTGCTTAAGACTGTTAAAAAGGCGCTTTTCCTCGGGATAAAGTATGAAATAATCCGTCGCTGTAAAGGGCATGTAAATCGTCATTAAGTAATGATTTTGTATAACATGTTCCATGGCCATGGATTTCTATAAAAATAGATAATAATCTTACCTTAATTTCTGATATATTTTCTTATTTTTTTGGTTCCGATCCAGACCTTTTCATTGGTCCCTAGGTGGCTTAAATCCAGATCCACTTGATAATAAACCACTTTTCTGTTGTTGTAGGTATCAACTATCGAATTAATAACACCCTGTAAAATAAAATCCGCGCCTCTTTCCTGCCCCCATTTTTTTGTTGTTTCTTTTGATGCAAATTCCTCCTGATCAGCACGTTCATCTCTCAGTTTTTCTCGCGCATCTCCTGCCTGGACAATTCGAATTTTACCTGAATTAAGATACTCTCGTTCAATATTTCTGATAAATGTTTCAGTGTTAATCAATTCATGTGTCTTGTTAACAACCAAACCCACTATAACTGTTGGTTTCTGTCCCTTTGAATCTGTAAAATCAGTTATCCATGGACGAGACAAACCATCTTTTACCATTTCTTCAGCCACTAATCCTGAG
>AQSL01000143.1 GCA_000403035.1 Candidatus Latescibacter anaerobius SCGC AAA252-E07
ATTGCCGCGGTATGGCAGAGTACCCGCTAATCCTGAAATCGTTATTCCTGAAAAATTATGCATTACTTCTGATTTTCGATCGTTCAGTTTTTCTTGTTACGAAGATATACTGGAAAGATCCGGAAAAAATGCCCGAAATGATCGAAACATCGTTAAAAAGACTGCGTACTGACCATGTTGATCTTCTTCTCCTCCATGTTACCAGTAAACGTGAACAGATTCTCAATGATGATTTTATGAAAATATTTGAGGATGCCCGCACAAAAGGATACACACGTTTTCTGGGTGTTTCCACGCATAGTAATCAGACCGAAGTCCTTGATGCGGCAGTCGAAAGTGCATTCTGGGAAGCTGTTCTTGTCGGCTATAATTACCATTCTCCTCCGAGTGTGTCCGCTTCAATAAAAAAAGCCCGTGAAGCAGGACTTGCAATTATCGGAATGAAAAACATCCTGAACGTCCAGATGCCCGATGACCTGAAAGCTCAAGCGGGTGAAATGAATCCTCAGCAGGCTCTCTTAAAATGGGTTCTCGAGGATCCCTATGTCGATACAATCATTCCGGGTATGACATCATTTGAACACCTTGCTGACGATCTTGCAATCATGGGAATGAATTTGACATTCGATGAACGGCGGGTTTTAAGACGTTACGGCGAAACTATAAAGGGGTATTATTGTTGTGGTGTTGCCGGATGTACGGAATGCCTTGATCAATGTCCCAAAGGAATACACGTGAACGAAATAAATCGTTGTCTCGGTTATGCATATGGCTATAATAATGTTGCATTGGCACGTGAAAACTATACTGCGCTTCCCGCATCAAACCGTCTCGATATATGTGCAGACTGTGATGAATGCAGCGTCAAGTGTGTAAACGGTATAAACCTTACGGAAAACATTCAAAAAGCAAGGAGTATATTCGCATGAACGGTTTCAGGATTACCTTACAAACTCTATGCATACTTTTTGTATGTATATGCATCACTATGCCCGCCTATACTGAAGAAACACCTCTGCTTATTGATCTGTCGCAGGAGGGTTTCACGTTAACGAAACCAGTTGCTTTTTACAATCCCGGGAATCTTTTCGAACTCATAAACGGCCAGGCGGTATTTTATTTAAGCTATGGTTTCTTAAAGCTCGAACATGCTTTTTATAAAAAAGACGAGGCAGTTTACACGGTTGATATTTATGAACTTGCCGATAGACTTTCCGCTTACGGCTCTTACCACCAGCAAAAAGATGAAGATGCTTCCGAACTTGCTGTGGGATGCGAGGGATACATAATAGACTATCTCTCTGTATTTTATAAAGATAACTATTATATAGAGATTATCCCCATGGAAAGCGGTGATGATATTATGCCGGCTATGAAATTTCTTGCGGAACAGGTTGAAAAAAGAATTCCCGGCACATCGGAAATACCTCCGGAAATTGCTTTATTACCCGTGGAAAATAAAGTTCCCGGTTCGGAACGCTACTTCGGCGAAAATCTCATAAGTTACACTTTCATGGGACATGGTTTAACCGCACGTTACAATCAAAAACAGGGAGATACGGATTTTACCGTTTTCATTTCATTTGCCGAAAGTGAACAGGAAGCACAAAAAATTCATAAAGAGTTCGAAGAAAAACTGAACGATCGAAAATCAGAAGTAATGCATAATTTTTCAGGAATAACGATTTCAGGATTAGCGGGTACTCTGCCATACCGCGGCAATGCTGCAGTATTTTCACATAAGCAGTATGTATTTGGTTTTTTCGGTTTCACCGACTTCGAAGAAACAGTATTGCCAACAGGTAACCTTTTTCAAAATCTTGATGCATTCACTGAAAAGTAACGATGAATAAGAGAATTCTCATTCATGTCGTATTTGTGGTGTCTTGTATACAAATTCTTTTTGGTATCGGATGCGGATTTCGACAGCATAATGGTGCCGATACAACCTGCGCATTTCCTCTCAATGTCTATGAAAAGCCCCCGGAGGGTTTCTCCCCTGCCGATTCTATCAGAATATACGGTACATCCGAAAGGACATTAAAAGACGGTACCATTTTCGATTATATTAACGGCGGCGGACTGGTTTATCTGAACCACGGGCTCCGTGAAACCACACACATGGTCTTTCATGATGATTCGGGGAACCGGTTAACCGTTGATTTTTTCGATATGGGAAACAGTGAAAACGCTCTCAGCGCTTTTAATGATGAAAAAATATGTCCAGCGGAATTTATTTCATGCAATATCGGAACGGAGTGTAAAGCATACAACTTTGAACCTGATTTTCTTATATACTTTCATACCTCAAACTACCTCGTCTATCTCGGCATCAATAACGATAATCTGAGAAAAATCGTAGAAGAGTATGCCTTGGAAATACACGGCAGAATTTCTGATGAAGATTAACATAATTCTTCAAACATCTGACAATGGCAGAATATTAACCACGGATGACCACGGATATACTCAGATAATAATCTAAAACTATTGTGAATTTTTATCGAAATGATTACATTTACACAAGAAACTGTAAATATAATCATCCTATACTGCGAACTTTATGAACTTTCCTCTAAAAACAACCCATAAGCCCGTAAGAGATTATTATTGTGCTCTCGATAAGTATGTTGAACTGGGCTATGAGCACGAAGGGGCTGTTAAAAACGCTTTTGCCAATCTATTGAGGTCTGTGGCAAAAAAATTCGGATATACTCTGATTGAAGAATATAAAATTGGGAAAAACGGGAAAAACGTGTTTGTCGACGGCGCTCTCATAGATGATTTTAAATTATCACACGGTTACTGGGAGGCAAAAGACACTCAGGATGATTTAGAAAAGGAAGTATCAAAGAAGTTTACACAGGGATATCCCCGCGATAATATAATTTTTCAGGCGCCCGGTCAGGCAATCATTATCCAAAAAGGCTCAGAAGTTTTTAACACTGATCTTTCACATCCCGATAACCTTATTCAGGCTCTCGATATTTTCTTCAGCTATCAGCCCCCACACCATGAAGAATGGCGCAAAGCCGTTGATGAATTCAAAGGGAAAGTACCTCAGATTGCCCAGGGCATGCTGGAACTAATTGAAAAGGAGCGTCAAACAAATCAGCGTTTCATTCAGGCATTCGAAAATTTTTCGGACATGTGCCGCCATTCGATAAATCCCAATCTGTCACTGGAAGCCATTGAAGAAATGCTGATTCAGCATCTCCTGACCGTTCGTATATTCAGCAAGATTTTCGACAATCCCGACTTCGTAAACAAGAACATTATTGCTCATGAGATAGAAAAAGTCATCGATGCGCTCACATCTCACTATTTCAACAAAAGCGAATTTCTCAAAACGCTCGATCCCTTCTATGTCGCTATCGAAAACACCGCCTCGAAAATAAGCGACTATACGGAAAAACAGAGTTTCCTGAACACGGTGTATGAAAAATTCTTCCAGGGTTTTTCCGTAAAGGTTGCCGACACGCACGGCATTGTGTACACTCCACAGCCCATTGTAAATTTCATGGTGAACTCCGTTGAGGATATCCTTCAGAGAGAATTCAACCTCTCACTATCCGATGAGGGCGTTCATATTATTGACCCTTTTGTTGGAACGGGCAGTTTTATTACCTGTATCATGCAGAAAATAAAGAAAACCGCGCTTCCATATAAATACGCTCACGAACTTCACTGCAACGAGGTGATGCTGCTTCCCTATTACATTGCATCGATGAATATCGAGCATGAGTATTATACCCGGACAAATGATTATCAGCCGTTTCCCGGTATATGTCTCGTGGATACATTCGAGCTTGCAGAAGAGTATCACCATGATATGGGTTTATTCACCAAAGAAAATTTAGAACGGGTCGAATACCAGAAAAAATCTCCTATCTTTGTTATCCTCGGCAACCCGCCATATAACGCCAGACAGGTCAACGAAAATGATAACAACAAGAACCGAGAATATCCTGTTATTGATGAAAGTGTGAAAAACACCTATTCAAAAGATTCCAAGGCAACAAATAAAAATGCTTTACGTGATCCTTATGTAAAGGCGTTTCGCTGGGCATCGGACAGAATTGGTGAAGAAGGAATTGTAGCATTAATTACAAATAACAGTTTTATAGATGATATTTCCTTTGATGGAATGAGAAAACATTTAGAAAAAGATTTCACTGGTCTTTATATACTTGATTTAAAAGGAGATATTCGTAAAGATTCAATGATAGATGGTATTCCTCTTGGTGAAAAACATACAATTTTTGGTTTATCATCGATGGTTGGAATTTCCATAGCATTTTTGATAAAAAATAAAAAAAATAAAGACCATAAAATATTTTACAGCGAAGTGGATTTTCGTGCAACGCGCAACGAGAAATTATCGCTAATTGAAAGTTTAGAAATTGCCAGTAATTTAAATTGGAGAGAAATTAAACCGGATAAAAATAATACGTGGCTTACTGAAAACTTACAAAAAGATTTTGATAATTACTTGCCAATTGGAACGAAAGAAGCAAAAAATTCTAAAGAAAAATATATTGATATAATATTCAAAATTTTTTCTAATGGTGTTAAAACAAATCGTGACAAATGGGCTTATAATTCTGATCAAGAAAAACTTTCCAAAAATATCAAACAATTCACAAAAGTATATAATGACCATGTGATTCGTTGGCAGGGTAATAATTATGATATTCCTGTGGATGATTTTGTCGATTATGATGATACAAAAATGAATTGGAGCCGGGATTTAAAGCTTGATTTGCAACGGGGGCACTTTGCAAAGTTCGATAGCTTGAAAATTCGAATCTCATTGTATAGGCCGTTTTCAAAGAGTTACTTATTTTTTGATAAAATTCTAAACGAAGAAGTCTACCAGTTTCACCATATTTTTCCAGATATTTTATCAGAATCAGAAAATAAAACTATTTGTCTTACAGCAGTTGGTAACGTAAAACCTTTTCATTGTTTAGTTACAAATAGAATTGCCGATTTACACCTAACAGGTGATTCTCAATGCTTCCCCTTTTACACCTACGACGAGGACGGCTCCAACCGCCGTGAAAACATCACCGGCTGGGCGCTTGAAAAGTTTAGAAGCCATTATAAGGATACAGATATAACAAAATGGGATATTTTTCACTATGTGTACGGCTTACTCCACCATCCACGATACCGTGAAAAATACGCCGCCAATTTGAGACGAGAACTGCCGCGGATACCGTTTGCAAATGATTTTTGGGCATTTGCTATAGCGGGCGAAGTACTCGCTGATATTCATATAAATTACGAACAGCAGGATGAATATCCGCTCGAAGAAAGAGAAAATCCTGATAAGCCGCTCGACTGGCGTGTGGAAAAAATGAAGCTGTCACGGGATAAACGGAGCGTTGTCTACAATGATTTTCTCACGCTCCGAGGAATACCGGAAGAAACATTAGAATACCGGCTCGGCAACCGCTCTGCTCTGGAATGGATTATAGACCAGTACCGTGTGAAAACCGACACACGCAGCGGCATTGTGAGCGATCCCAATAATGAAGACGACCCGGAGTATATTGTGAGATTACTTAAAAAAATAGTGACAGTCAGTCTTGAAACGGTGAACATAGTAAAAAGTTTACCAGATGTATAATCAGCGTTTCAAAGAGTATTCAGGAAGAGTCCCGTAATTTTATGCCTTTTCCGTTTCGAAACGCGGGAGCGAATAGTTCTCTATTTCATCAATTCCCACCGGGCGACCGCCCTCGACACCGGATTTATGCGCCATGAGCATGGTTGCGACCTTGTTCAGCAGATAGTCTTCATCCTCATGCCAGACACCGGTCTCAAACGTTCTGTCTATCACACGCAGGAAAGGAAGCCATATATGTTCATCATGATGGGGACCTCGCGTCCCCTCCCAGTAGACCGCCTGCTCGACGACATCTTTGTCACAATGCACCTTTGCCCAGTTACGGTACGGTTGTCCGAACCATGTCGAGGCGACACCTATGACCGGTTCACGGTCTTCCAGTATCATCTCGTGTTTCAGATGTGTCATAACCGGAGGAATGCTGATTGGGTCCTCATCGGCGGGCCAGCACATGCCATATGTGGAACACGCAACGACTTTGCCGCCGACCAGTTTCTGAGCCGTTTCAAGGATATGGGGCATGTAAGAGCAAAAATTGGCGGTTGAACCATCGACATAGTAATGCTGAACTTCCTGCGGATTAATCCGTGAAGCGGCGACCTGAAACTCGTTCATCCAGGGTACACAGGAACCTCCGACAAGAGCGCATTCATTTTCCTGTGCAAGTCGTATGATATCCCGTGCTTCCTTGAGTGTCCATGCAAACGGCCGGTTTATGAATACCGGTTTACCCTCGAGGAGGAACGGTCTTGCCAAATTAAGCGAATCCTCCGGATCGGTTATGAATACAGCGTCAACAAGTTTAACCATATCTTCAGGATGTTGTACGACATGCTCAACACCGAGTCTGTGGGTAAATGTATCGATACTCATATAGCTGCTGAGACTGTTTACTCGTTTTTTCTTCCATTCTTCGGTTCCCCTTAAGGAACTCATGTAGTTATCTTCTTTACCCCAGACAGCCACAACTTTCATGTTGGTTCTCGGCGGAAAGGAGATGTCGTTAATCGCCTCGGTATATGCCATTGCATGAGAATACGGGCCGAGACCCACCATGCCGACCTTTATAAAATCGCGTTTGATCCTGCGTTTCATAATAGCCGGCTTTGTTGCATGCGCGCCTGTTGCAGACAATCCTGCAGTTATTCCGGTTCCGGCGGCAACCTTAATAAAATCTCGTCTTTTGAATGTATTCTTATTCTTCATTGCTCTATCCTTTTTATCCGGGTATTTCGTTCCACTTATCAATACGGACAGTCGGAAGCCGGTAATCCCCTACCTCATGTACGTTTACCGGCCGATTGCCTTCGTTCGCCGATTTATATGCCGCTATTAAAACCCTGAGCTTGTTCAGGATATCATCACGGGATTCAGGCGATGTATTGGTTGCGAAAACCTCCTGAACAGTGATGAGGAAATCACGGAAAACCAGTTCTTCATTCGACCAGTCTGTTGTACCTTCCAGAACGGTATGGTTATGATAATAAACCTTGAACCATTCCATTTCCTTTTTGTAACCTCCAAGCGTTAAAACACCCTGAATCGGGGGATAATCGCCGCGTGGTTCGTACTCGAGATGAATCCGTGAAACGGGTATTCCGGTAGGATCGTACCCTTTTGAGCCGTCCCATCCATGCAGCGCTACTTTTCTGACACCGGGACCTATCAAACGGTATAACGGCTCGAGACCGTCATTGGCATATGATGTGAAAAAATGATGGGCGGTCGAAGCGTAGAAAGCAGCTATTTGGTCACGTTTTACAGCGGTATACCGCAACTGGTTTTCATGCATATCAGTGGTAAAAGATCCGGTGTAAACCGCAGAACCATGTGCCTCGGCAAGATCGAGGATTCGCTCGCATTCGGAAACAGTGACCGCAACAGGGCTGCACAGAAAAATCGGCAATCCCCTTTGAATAAAGGGTTCGGCAAGCTCGTAAGCCCTGTCGAAATCCATTATCATTGCGGCGTCGACCTCATCAACCATCTCATGATAATCCTTGCAGACATTCGGGATAGAGCATTTTTTTGCCATATTCTCCGGAGAATGTTCCTCTTTATGCCAGTAATTGAGCATCTTTTGAACAAATTCCGGTGAGCCTGCGTAATTCTTTGAATAATCGTCGCCCCATATATGGGTTACTCGCATATTCAAAAAATTATACTCTCTGAAAATATTATTGATTACATCATTGTAAATACCATAGAATGAGAAAGGGCCAAGACCCACCCAGCCGACACGGATCAGATTCTTAAACTTCGGTGATTTTTTTTCCATAATAGACACACTCCTTCTGAAAAAGAAGCATTTGCAATAAATGGCATAATTATTTATATAAATATATCATATAAAATCATTACAACAAGTTTTCTCTTACAATTTTTCACAGGAGGGAATTTCATGACAAGGAATCATAAGATATTCATAATACTTTTTATTTTTCCGATACTCTCTATCACTTTCATTCTATTGTCCTGTGGTGGTTATAAACCTGAAAGTCCTTTTAGCGTCGTTTCTCCGGATAATAAAACACTTGTAACGGTGACAACCGAAGGCGGTGAAAACGGAAACCAATTGATGTATGATGTCGTTTTCAACGAAATACCCGTTGTGTATGAATCGCCGCTGGGTGTAATGCTGAAAGGTATTGGTACATTTTCAGAAGATCTGAACATTATCAGCGTAAACCATACAAGCACTGACGAAATGTATTCCATCCCCTTCGGTAAATCCACCGAAATAAGCAATAAATATAACGAGATTGTACTCTCTCTGGAAGATCAGGCACAACGAAAAATTGATATTATATTCAGAGTCTATAATGACGGGGTGGCGTTTCGTTATCAATTCCCCGAACAGAAAAACCTGAAAGACATCGAAATCACCGGTGAACTTTCGGCGTTTCATTTCCTTAAAAATCATACATACTGGGGGCAGCATGTCCGGAACTACACCTCAAGTTATGAAAACAGTTATACTATTTCAGAGCTTGCCAACATTACCCCCGATTCGTTGACTGCATTACCGCTTTTGATAAAGGTATCTGAGGATGCGTGGGTTGCTTTGACAGAAGCCAACCTGACCGATTATGCCGGTATGTATGTGAGAGGGGTGGAAGGTGCGGATTTTAATCTGGCCGGCTCATTATCTCCCCTGCCCCAAAACCCGGATATATGTGTAAAAGCACAGGTTCCTCATGCAAGCCCCTGGCGCGTTCTGATGATAACCGATAATCCCGGGCGGCTCATTGAATCGAATATCATTTTAAATCTTAACGAACCCTGTACCTTTGATACCTCATGGATAAAACCCGGCAAAACCGCATGGGACTGGTGGTGCTGCCAGAAGGTTGTCGGTGAAGATTTTGAGGGCACCATGGATAACCGTACCATGAAATATTTTATTGACTTTGCAGCAGAGTATAATCTGGAATACATGCTGATCGATGCCGGCTGGTATAATATGGAGTGGACCGAAGGGGACATCACCAAACCAATACCTGATATTGACATACCCGAACTTGTTACCTATGCCGATAACAAGGGAGTGGATATATTAATCTGGCTTCACTGGACGCTTGTCGATAAACAGGTGGATGAAGCGTTTCCACTGTATGAAAAATGGGGTGTCAAGGGAGTGAAAATTGATTTCATGAATCGTGATGACCAGGAAATGGTGCATTTTTATCATGAAACATTGAAAAAAGCTGCGGAACACAAACTTGTGGTTGATTTTCACGGCGCATACAAACCGACCGGTATACGTCGCACGTATCCGAATCTTTTAACCCGTGAAGGACTCAGGGGATTAGAATGGGTAAAGGTGAGTGATAATGTTGATCCTGAATATAATTGCATTCTGCCGTTCACCCGCATGCTTGCCGGTCCGATGGATTACACTCCCGGAGGATTCACAAATGCAACCAGGAGTCAGTTCAAACCGCCTGAAGAGGGCTGGAACTCAAGAACTCCTCCGATGACTCCCGGTACACGCTGTCATCAACTTGCACTTTTTGTGATCTTTGAAAGTCCTCTGCAGATGGTGCCCGATTACCCTGCAAACTATCGGGGAAAGCCGGAAAGCGAGTTTCTTCGGCATGTTCCCTCAGTATGGGATGAAACCCGGGTTTTGCATGCAAAGGTCGGTGATTATGTAACTATTGCCCGTAAAAACGGTGAAGAATGGTATCTCGGCAGTATAACCGACTGGACATCGCGTGAGTTGTCTGTGCCGCTGGATTTTCTTGGGAGTGGCGATTATGTGGCAGAGATATATGCCGATGGCGCAGATGCGAACAGAAATGCCGGGAGTGTGTCAATACGTAAAGTATTGGTTGGTTCAGATCAGGCAATGAATATAAAAATGGCCCCCGGAGGAGGACATACAGTTCGATTTTACCCCGCCCCGGAAGGCACGGATTTACCGCGATATAATCAATAACAATGAAAACTCTTGAATAAACAGGAAAGGGGAAAAATATGAGGCTGGCATGGATTGATGTTCCCTTTGAGGGACAGCGCCTGAGAGATATGACGGTTCAAAAGGCACGGGAACTACGTGATCTTGGTCTGAAAATTGTCGGGTGCCCGAATGAATTGAATGCTTCCGACGGTGATATTACATGGGCAAAAAAATTTCTCGAAGACAATGGCCTTTTGCCCGGACCGCCGGGATTGGGGGTATCGGCAGTCCGTCCTGATGAAGACGAAGAAAAAAAACAATTACAAGACATTATCAATGGCGTAATCTATTCCGGAAAACTTGGCGCTACGAGTTTCAGGTATTCTGCGGGAAGTATGCACCCGACGAACACCTGGATGCATCATCCGGATAATGTTACCCAGAAAGCCATGGACCGCCTCGTAAAAAATACGAGAGAACTTGCAAGGTATGCTGTGGACGCAGACTGTCTTTTAATCCCTGAAACAACGCAGTGGACGATTGTCAACAACATCGAGCATATGAGGGAATTTGTCGATCGTGTTGATTCTCCGTATGTTCGAATAAGTTTTGACCCGGTTAATCACATGACTTACGACCGTGTGTACGAATCCGGGCGTTTCGTTAAATGTGCCATAAGCTCTCTCGGCGACAGAATCGGAACAATTCACTGCAAGGACGTTCAGCTCGATCCTCAAAAACTGCTCGTATCTCATATAGATGAGGCTCCGATCGGGAAAGGCGTTTTTGATCACGAGGCGCTGCTTGTTGCATCAAGAGACCTTGAACCCTGGAAATTATTGTCAATTGAACATTTGCCCGAAGGTAATGAAAGAATGCCTCGCATACGCTCTGCACTCGCACATATCAGGGAAATAGAGAAACGTATCGGTCATCAATGGTCTGATCCATACCTCACCCGTAAACGATGGCTGCAAATGCAGGGGAAAAGAACCTGAGCAGAGCGGTTCATATGAAACCGAAGGTGAAAGTCTGCCGGTAACCGCTGGAATGAAGTAACAGAAACCATCCAATAATTACTTTGTCCTCCATTACCGTTATTTTTAAGAGGGCGATGAAAAAGTCTTTTCACACGCCCCTGTTTGAAATATATGTCTGTATCGCTGTCAAGGGCAAGACAAGCTGGCCTTTATGTAACTTCATTGTATTTCAATATATTACTGCAAACAGAAATTTGTCGGTTCTTTAAAAACCATGTTGCCAGGGCAAGCCCTTGACAGCGCATTACCCGGAGATTATGAGTTTTTCACCAGACTTTTTAACGAATGTTCTAAAATCGATTTTCTTATTACAATTGCACTCTAAGGGGAAATACAGTGGGTACCCGGTATATAGGCATCATCGGTTTGGGCGTCATGGGTCGGAATCTGGCGCTGAACATCGAACGTCATGGTTTTTCTGTGGCTGGATTTGATATTGACAGACAAAAGACTGAAGGAATACAAGAGATATTCTCCGGAAAAAATGTCATCATTTCGAAATCTTTCGAACAATTCGTCGAAGGTATTGAAACACCAAAAAAGATTTTGATTATGGTGCCTGCGGGAAAAGCGGTTGACACAGTCATCAATAACTTGAAAACGCATCTGTTTCCTGGCGATATTCTCATTGACGGCGGTAATTCATTTTTCAAGGACACTGAACGTCGTTGTAAAGAACTTGAAACGCAGGAGTACTCTTTATCGGTACAGGTATCAGCGGCGGTGAGGAAGGAGCATTATGGGGACCTTCCATAATGCCTGGCGGTAATCCGGATGCATGGTCTCCTATGAAAGATATTTTTCAGGCGATTGCGGCAAAAACCGATAGCCACAAACCATGCTGTGAATGGATTGGAACGGGCGGCGCCGGTCACTTTGTCAAGATGATTCATAACGGTATCGAATATGGTGATATGCAGATGATCTGTGAGGCATATTTTCTCATGGAAAGAGTTCTCGGTCTCACACCGGATGAAATGCACGCTATATTTGCCGAATGGAACAGAGGAGAATTAGAAAGCTACTTAATTGAAATAACCGGCGCTATCATGGCAAAAAAGGATTCCGAAACCGGAAAACCCATGATCCATGTTATTCTTGATACTGCCGGGCAAAAAGGTACCGGAAAGTGGACGAGCCAGACAGCGCTTGATTTGGGAATTCCCGCTCAGACAATAGCGGAAGCCGTTTTTGCACGTACGATGAGCGCTATTAAAGAGGAACGTGTATCCGCATCGAGCAAATTATCCGGACCGAATGTCGCTTTTAACGGGAACAAAGACAACTATATCGAGATGATTCGTAAGGCACTGTATGCATCAAAGATCTGTTCGTATGCGCAAGGATTTCATGTTATGCGTGCTGTTTCTGAAGAATACGAATGGAACCTGGATTTCGGTACAATCGCTCGGTTGTGGAGTGCAGGATGTATAATACGAGCTCAATTCCTGAGTAAAATCAAGGATGCATTTGATACGAAGGCAGAATTGCCAAACCTGCTCTTAGATTCCTATTTCAAAACTGTAATTGAAGAAAATCAGGATGCATGGCGAGGCGTTATTATTCTGGCGGTTGAGTCGGGAATTCCGGTCCCGGCGTTTTCAAGCGCGCTTGCTTACTATGACAGTTATCGCAGTGAATCGCTTCCCGCTAATCTCCTTCAGGCGCAACGCGATTATTTCGGCGCTCATACGTACGAGCGACTTGACAAACAGCGCGGTCACTTTTTTCATACGGATTGGCTGAATGAATAATGGTATAAATCCGGATAATAGACTATCATATAATAGTATCAGGTTTCGGATTTAAGCTGTCAAGCATCAGTGTTATTCTTTCATTTCCATGACATTGAAAAAACCAAACATTATCCATGGCATTCGAGACATATAAACGAACGGTTTTTTCGTCATCCTCACGACAAGGATACTCGTACTATGACTGACCCTCAGGCCCCGTTAATAAATCTCGTACCTGAACATGATTTTCTGATTGCAATTGATTCTGACGGCTGTGTGTTTGACACAATGGAACTCAAACAGAAAGAATGTTTTATCCCGAATACTATAAAAATATTTGCCTTACAGCCGATATCCAAATATGTCCGATCCACCTCGGAATTTGTAAATCTTTATTCAAAATGGCGCGGCACAAACCGTTTTCCGGCATTAATCAAGATGTTCGATCTGCTCAGAGACCGTCCCGAAGTACAGAAACGAAATGTTGAGGTTCCAATCGCTCAACCATTACGTGATTGGATCAACCGTGAATCAAAACTTGGCAATCCTGCCCTCAAAATCGAAGTCGAAAAAACCGGTAATCCGGTTCTTAAACAGGTATTGACATGGAGTTATGCGGTTAATGCCACTATTGCAGAAATTGTTTCCGGTATTCCCCCGTTCCCTCTTGTTTATGACTGTCTCGAGAAGATTTCAAAGTGGGCTGATATAATCGTATGTTCGGGAACTCCGAAAGAAGCGCTGACACGAGAGTGGGAGGAGAATAATATTGCCGGATATCCCCTCTGTATTGCCGGACAGGAAATGGGTACGAAAAAAGAACATCTTCAGCTCGTCTACGAAAAATACCCGCCAGGCAATGCATTGATGCTTGGAGATGCGTACGGAGATTTGAAAGCGGCAAACGCAAATAACGTTCATTTTTACCCGATAAATCCGGGACATGAGGAGGATTCATGGGAACTTTTCTTTAAAGAGGTTGCCGATAGATTCCGTGACAAAGCCTTCTCGATCGATTTCCAAAAGAAGCTCATTGCAGAATTTGACAGGCTTCTTCCCGAAGTTCCTCCCTGGAACCATTGATACGTTTGCCATAAATATTGGGAAAAGCGTTTTTTGGGCTCTTTTCAATAGCAGGCAAATGTTTTATTAAAACTGAAATGGTAGTTATGGCATTTGAAGAATAAAATTAACAATTAATACAACCGTGGGAGTTTTACATGACAGACGATTATTCCGAAAAAAAATCAATTTTCAAACGTATTTGGCTTATAATGGCATCTGTAGGACCGGGGATTTTCTGTATCGGATACACTATAGGAACCGGAAGTGTTACATCTATGGCAATAGCCGGTTCGCGGTATGGAATGCGGCTTGTATGGGTGCTTTTCCTCAGTTGTCTGTTTGCCTGGGTTTTGATGGAAGCTTACGGCCGCTTTGGAGTCATAACCGGAGAAACCTCCATGCATGGTTTCAAAACCCGGATCAGGTTTGGCAAACAGATTGCAATTTTAACCATGATCGGAGTAATCATAGCACAATGGAATGCCCTTACCGGCATATTGGGATTGTCTGCCAATGCGATTTATGAGGGATTACGGATGTTTATTCCTGGATTTAATCTTCCCCAGTACTCGGCTGTCCTGGGAATAGCTGTAATCGTTATTTTGATTATGTACTCGCTTGTATTGGTAGGCAGGTATTCTTTTTTTGAAAAGGTTCTTATATTTTTTGTCACTTTGATGGGAGCATCATTTATCATTTCCATGTTTGTTGTCATGCCATCGCCGAAAGAGGTCGCAGCGGGCTTTCTACCGAATATTCCATCGACTGAGGGTGGAAAACTGATGGTTGCCGCTTTTGTCGGAACGACCATGGCGGCCCCAACATTTATAATTCGGCCGCTCTTGATGAAAGGAAAAGGCTGGAAAGCTGCCCAAACCGGTGAACAAAGTAAAGACGCATTAATCTCCGCTGTACTTATGTTTGTTATCAGCTTCTCCATTATGGGGGCTGCAACCGGTGCATTATTTCACAGAGGTCAGGTCATAACGAAGGTTCTGGACATGGTATACACTCTGGAGCCAATCGCCGGTAAATATGCTGTTGCAATTTTTCTTGTCGGAACACTGAGCGCCGGTTTATCTTCTGTCTTTCCGGCAATGATGGTTGCTCCATTGCTCATTGCGGACTACCGGTCAGGTGAACTGGATACGCAATCGGGTCTTTTTAAAATGCTTACCGCTGGCGCCTGCCTGTTCGGACTTATTGTTCCCCTCTTCGGCGTAAATCCGATAGCCGCGCAGATAGTGACTCAGGTCGCAAATGTTTTTGTACTGCCCGTAGTCATTTTTAGTATCACATACCTTGTGAACAGAAGAGATTATATGGGACAATACAAGGCGGGAATTGCGCTTAATGCAGGTTTAGTATCTGCTTTTGTTTTCTCATGTATCATTTCATATACCGGCATTCTGGCGCTGATAGAATTATTCGGCGGATGAATTATTTTCGCAAGGATAATTATTTTTCAAAAAACTACCTGTATAATAGTTACGTATTATATTTTATAACATGTTGATAAATAATAATATCGTTTCATACGGGTAGTGCAAAATACCCTACAATTTCCTTCATAAATGATGGAACACATTCAAGTTATGAATCCCATTATTGCGCATAATCCGATGCTTCTTTCATAATGCTTATTGCTTCTTCTATTCTCTCCAATTCCTCAAAACCATATGATAATCTTAATTGTCTTTTCCCGACATCGACCATGTCCCCTTGAGGATGGACACAGAATTCACCCGGAACATACATTACCCTGGGATTTTTGTTGTGTGGTTGACCATCAATTCTTTCATCACCTGTCGTTCTTGCCAGATATCTGAAAAAGGTTGAATTCTCTGTTGTCTCTACATTTTTGAACGTTATATAAAAATAGAATCCGGCTTGTCCACCGGTATAATCTATAATTTTATTGCCTAATTTACTGTTAATCCAATTTCTGACCTTGTGAGCTTTCTTTCTATACCCGATATTTACTCTTTCTATTTGCTCTGATATATGATGATCCAAGAGGAAACTTGCAATTTCTTGCGTAATCAACGGTGCACTGAAACCAACATCGCTTGTTTTCTGAATCATTGCTCTCAAAAACGGTCCATCACTCCCTGTCATAAAACCTATCCTTAATGCCGGCGCAAGAATCTTTGAAAGCGAATCAATTTCATAGACAAGATTGTTCTCATCGAAAAGAAAACCCGACTGAAGTTCCGGCACAGTTTTATCATGCACTAAATTTTCATATGCTTTATCCAAAAATAGTGGGATTTTTCTTCCGACTTCTTGTGACAACCTCACAGCTATCTGAATTAGTTCAGCTCTTCTTGTGTTAGAAAGGATTGTGCTTGTTGGATTATTAATGGTTACGATATACATAAACCGAACATCACGTATTTTTCTACCCAAATCCTGGATTTTTCTTTGTAATACATCGGTTCTTATTCCCTCTCCATCTTCGGGTGCAGTCACTATTTCAAAGCCATAACGTTCGAGATAATTGCAATAAATATAATACATCGGATCGGAAGTTAGCACAATTCCCGGTTCCAAAACATGAGCAATCCCTTCAAGCAGACTCGTTGAACCATTCGGGCCGATAATTATCTCTTTCTTATCCAGTATATCTTCTGTTAAACCACCAATACCATTTTTTATATAAAACTTTTTAATGGAATCAATCAATTGTTGAGACCCTTTTGAACGCCCATAATTAAACGCTACCGGGTATCTTTCAGGATGTGAAAGAACTTCGCGCATTGCAGTAAGCATAAGTTCCCGCGGAATAGTTTCTTCATTTACATACCCCACTCCCAGATTGATATCTTTATCCGGACGAAAATCTTCTGCAAATGCTGCCATCATCCTATTTACCGGAGCAGGTATACTTGAGATATTTCCGTATTCTGATAATAAAATTTCTGGTAATCGCATACTTCAATCACCTCCAAAATATTTAAGTCAGGCATGAAACTTCCAGCTCTTTCATAATAATGGTTTATAAGGTAATAATCAACGAAATTTGCGATTGTTACCCGTATTTCATCCAATGATTCCTCGTCAATAAAAGGAAGTGTAAAAAAAGCATTTGATTTTAAGAAAAAGAATACCTAAATTTTACCAGAAGGATTAAAAAGTTTTTTAACGAGGTACAATCGCAGTATCAGACTTCGAGTGAGGCCATACCCGAGAAGTATTGCTCAATCCGATATACAATCAGTTTCGTTGGCAAGCAGCCCATCTTTCGATAAAATAGCTAATCCACTGTAGAATTACAAACCGTGAACCATAAGATAGACAGCCGATTGAGTTGTTTATATACCCTGTTTACGGAGTTAATTCATGAATAAAAAAAACTATTTTTTATCACCGTAATCGTTTGTATTCTAATGATAGTGATCTTCCTTTACGCTCTCTGCCAGGATGGAGGTCCTGTACAAATTCAATTCAGGGAAAATGCATCCGGAAAATATCTCATTACCGGGGAAACACTACCCGATTATACCTTTGTCCTCCGGGGAAGCATCAAGTTCCATTTAACGAGTATCGCCGAATCCGACGATTTCATCCGGTATTATCAGGACGGTCTCAGGCAGGTGCCGATTCGACACAAATCCGGTGTAATTGAAAAGCCGTAATATGAGACGCTATTCACCCGATTGTTTTAATAACGATTCTGCATTTGAAAGCATGTATGCCGTAACGTTCTCTCTAAAAAAACAACAGAACGTAACTTCTTTTGAAGGGGTTATGGACATGACAAAAAACACACTAATTCTGATTTTGATACTCCTGGTTGTTCCACATGTTGTATATGCGACCGATTTCACGCCCATAGTCATGACGCTGACGGTACCTGCTGAGATCAAGTATAATTTTGACGGCAGTGAATTAATAATCCCATTTACGCTTTCAGGCACTCCCGCTTCAATTTGGCTTGTCATAAATACAAAGGGTCAAGCTGAAAATATTGTCAATGTCCGCAATGGATACTTAGGCTGGCATTATGTAAATAAAACTGACACCACTGTGTATGTATCGGAAAAGTACTACAAAGAACCGGGTTTAACTGAAATCGTATGGGATGGTACGAACCAGGATGACAATCCTGTTGCTATTGGTACATATGATTATTATCTCTGGGCTTATGATGATTATACACCAAGACAATTAGCCTGTAAATTTGTTATAACCGGATATGATTGGGAGTCACAATTCTCACATATATATGAATTAGGCGAGGACGGCATGCCTCTTGCCAATCCGTTGATAATGGGAAGTCAGGTATGGTGGGCATCGAGAAGCGAGATACCTTACAAACAACACGGTATTCATTATAAATGGGAATTAGGATGTGATCCAAACGATTTATTATTCCTCCAAACAACAAGATGTCCTCTCTATGATGTAAATGATGTTCGAAATAGTGACTTCAGTTATGGTGGACCCGTTTTTAATCCATCGGATTATGGCATTTTCTATCATTGTTGTGTAAATATTTCACAAAAGACCAGTACCATGTTCAAGTGGCAATTCGTTACCAATGGTGAGGCAATCCGTGATGAAAACTGGCTGGGCTGGGATGAGCTGAAATGGGAACAACAGGGTGACGCAATTGGCATATGGTCTCAGAAACCATCTGCATATACGGACCGTAACTATATCTATATTGTCTCTCCCGGTCTCCATCAAAAAAATGAGGAATGGAACAGACTGAGATGCGTGAGCTTCGATGGTGATATTATCTTTGACAAGATGATGAACGACTGGTATTTCCCGGACGATTCTAATCCTTGGGGGTTCATGAACGGCGCATTCAATAATTTATATTCCCGCGAAAAATATTCCTGGTTTCTCATGGGCTACTCCGCTTGTCTGATGCAGATGATTAATACCACACGCCTTCTTGTTGATCACGATGATGAAACAGACATGGTTGTCTTCGAGAATAGAAACGGGGATTATTTCCTGGATACTGCCTATGAGCCGGATGTTGAGCCCGGATGGTTCTGTCTTGACGATGAATTGGTTACCAGTATGAGACGTGTCTCCATTGGTATTGATTCAAACGGATTTAATATCATTGGCATAAGCAGCTTCGGTCTGGTTTCTTTTGGTGTATCGACGCAGGATGGTACGGGAATCGGCTACATGTCTTTTTCCGATGACACCATAAGCGATAATATTAATTTAAAAGGCGGGGGTCTTCTCTGCGATAGCGGTTCACACTATGATGGTTTGTACTATTGCGGCCCACAAACCACAACTACCGGTAGTTGGGGTGATTTTGCATGTACATGGTTTGTAGCTTCCGATTCAGTCAATGGAATTATCACGAACAAACCGACTGCAGTTGAAATAAAGACGCAAACCGAATTCAATGTCAGCCAGAACACACCCAATCCATTCAACCATTCTACATCGATACATTTCATGATTACTCAATCAGATCATATTACTCTGGAGATATGTAACGTCTCCGGTCAGAAGGTTGAAACGCTGGTGAATGATTTTATGGATGCCGGAACGTATTCTGTTGTCTGGGATGCATCCGGATTCTCCAATGGTGTATACTTCTACACCGTGAAGTCAGGCACTTTTTCGAAGACGATGAAAATGATTCTGCTCAAATAGAATCATTTTTCACGTAAGGTGCTGTTATATTGAGGAAAAAAAACAGGCGTGTATAGAAGTGTTATAGGTATGGACTAAAAGTCAAAGGATATTCACCCTGTTCGAGATAGTAATCACATGTATGTTGTACCGCTATTTTCAATGATCACTTTTTCGGATATCCGACAGTTTGTGCAAAAACAACTTTCTGATGAGGCCCCAATTTCATCGTTTTCTCCATAAGTGCGTTATCGATCCATCCGCGAACAACGGTTGCCAATCCTTCCGAAGCACAGTATAAATATACATTCTGACTGATAAAACCCGTGTCAGCTCCGGAAAGGAACCGTTTGTCTTCATCCGAGCCATCGCCCATTTTTGAATAATCCGCAACAAATATGAGATTAATCGGAGCATCTTTGACAAACTCCTGTTTCCCTGTTACAGCCCTGATGTCTCCATGTAATACCGGATTCAACACATGTTCCTGAGCATTATAAAGATATAAGCCATCAGCGGTTGCTGCATATATATCAATTTCCTGCATATTTGATGCAGATGGCGCTGTACGTTTCCCGGAATCAGGACGGTTTATCCCCCATGCAGCCCACAGTAAATTTGAAAGAACCTGAAGCGGTAATTTTTCAGAACTGAATTCCCGTTGTGTTTCTCTCTCTTTGAGTACCTGCATCAATGGCTTACCGGTGTCTGTCTGCGGCGGCAAGAGTTTTATCGGTGTAAGTTCCTGAGCAATGGTTAAAGTGGCGCAAAAAAGCAGAAAGATCACCATACTACTAACCGCACGAAAAGTACATTTTCCCATGATAGATCTCCATTTATTTTTGTAATAATCTTTTTTAGAATAAGCGCATACAGGCACAATTTAATGAGAATTATCAGCGAAAGTCAAGGTTTTTCCTCCCCTGCTTTCTTTACGGTAGGAATGTTCGATATTTCACTATCATCTCGCGTTCGGAAGATTATTGTATAACGAACAACAACGATATATTGTACTTTTTATATCCCATTGACAGCAACATAAACTTTATAGTTCAATAACGGGCACGTGAAAAATGACTTTTTCATTGCCATCGTACCATCAGAACAGTACATTTGTCTGTCGAACTCTGAATTTTTTGACACTGAAGTGTCTTCGCATGTATCCTTTCGAGGTAAACAAACAATCGCTTGTTTCAAACAAAGAAAAATGATATTATTCAACAGACATGCCCAAAAACTTCTATCCGAAGTTGATATGGGAATACCGGAGTATTATCTTAATGGACAAATGCTAAACATTATACCTGATACATACACTTCTTAAAATACAAAAGGAGAAATCATGCGATTCTGCTGCAATGACACAGGAATAAACATCGCTCAAGATTTAGCTGGCAACGAGCGGAAGCTCAAGCAACTCCGTGACATCGGATTAAGGGTATTCGGCGTGGGCGGCGTAGCCGAAGCAAGCGACAACGACATTCTCCGGTTCAAAGATTTGTCCGCAAAATATGACATGGTTGTCGGCATGTCACCGACCGGGTATCAACCAGCCCATCCCGATCTTCAAAAACGGAAAGAACAACATGAGGGTTTGAAACAAACGCTTCGTAACATGCAGATGCTCGGCGGTGACCTGATTCACATCACCGGTGGCAGTTACTCCGGTGACGGCTGGTGGCATCATCCAAAGAATATGACTCAGCAGGGACTCGATGATCTGGTCACAGAAATTAAGAAGATCGCTCCCTATGCCGAAGACACCGGTATATGCATTTGTCCGGAGACCACTCAGTGGTGCATTCTCAATTCACCGGAGCGGATGAAGGAATTTGTGGATCGTGTCGATTCGCCGTATGTCAAGGTAACATTTGATATCGTCAACCACATGCGGCCCGACCGCATTTATGACTCCGGACGGTTCTACCTCTGTGTGCAGGCTCTTCTCGGCGACCGGATCGGCCAATTGCACGTAAAGGACGTTGATATTACCAGTGGGCTGGTCATCCATATCAACGAAACGCCGATGGGTACCGGGCTGCTCGACCATGAGACCATTATCAAGGCCTCGATGGAGCTTGAGCCATGGAAGACATTCTCCCTCGAGCACTTTAACGAGAGAGGCGTTGACAGCTATGTCCAGATCGAGCGCGCCTATAAACACATTCAGGGCATCGCCGACCGAATCGGGTGCCAGTGGACTGACCCGCACTGTACCCGCAAGAAATGGATGCAGGATATGTGCGGAAAGTAAGGCAAGATGTCTATCGAAGGGGACTGCCATAAAACCATCGATAATGCATTGGTATCGATAGAGCGCTGAAGCCGGTGGTTCCATAAGATGTGCGGATTATTTGAAGTCCGTACAGTGCATCTCAATATGTTTGAATCACTGAGTCAATTCAATAAAAATATATTACCATGGAAAAGGTAAGCAGGAAATTTTTATGAGACGACCCAACTGGCAAATATTTCTGGGACTTGGACTGATTGTCCTTTCAGCTTTAATTTATATACTCCATTTTACGATTTTCCATGATACGCATCATATTTTCATTTATCTTATTGGAGATATTGCATTTGTTCCTATCGAAGTACTCCTGGTAACGCTCATCATTCACCGCCTTTTAAGCGACCGCGAGAAACGTGCCCTGCTTAAGAAAATGAATATGGTAATAGGAACGTTTTTTTATCGAGGCTGGTACTGAACTTATTGAACTATTATCACAGTTTCAACGGGAGCGTGTCGGATTCTTTCAAAAATTTATAATAAATAATACCTGGACAGACGAGCACTTTACCAGGATGAGCAAATTTATTACCAACGAACAATACACACTAGAAAGTAAATCGGCAAACCTTGAGGACGTAAAACTTTTTCTCATTGCAAAACGTCATTTTCTTCTGAGACTTTTGGAGAATCCCAATCTGCTTGAACATAATACATTCACAGATATGCTCTGGGCAGTATTTCACCTTACTGATGAACTGAAACATCGTAAGCAAGTAACTGAACTCAGTGAGAATGATTACAATCACCTGTCAGGTGATATGGAACGTGCATACGTTCGGCTTCTCGTTGAATGGCTGAACTATATGAAACATCTTAAGGATGATTATCCCTATCTCTTTTCTCTGGCAGTTCGTTCTAATCCCTTTGATCCGGAAGCGATTGTTGAATTACCATAAATAAGGGTACACTTTTATATATATTTTGCCACCGATAAACACGGATATTCACGAAAAAGTGTTCTTATAATATTCGTACTAAATCTTTTTCTTTAATTGTCTGTATCATAATTATTATGATTATTGGATTACCATGATTCTCTGTAATCCCATATATGTTTTTATAAAATGAACCTTGTAATACCACGAATCATGGTTAATCTGTGAAGGGATTTATAATGTTAGATAAAATTGGATTTGATAATGAAAAGTATTTAGCAGAACAGACATCGGCTATCCTCGAACGGCTTAAAAGTTCTCACAGTAAATTATACCTTGAATTTGGTGGAAAAATTTTATATGACTACCATGCTGCCAGAGTTTTACCGGGCTTCAATCCCAATGCAAAAATCCAACTCTTTCAGCAACTTAAAGATAAATCAGATGTGATTCTCTGCATTTATGCTGGTGATATTGCACGGAAGAAGATACGGGCTGATTTTGGCATTACGTATGATACTGATGTACTCAAGACAATTGATGATCTGGGTGAATGGGGTATAAAAATACGGGCGGTTGTTATAACACGTTTTGAGAATCAGCCATCTGCCATTGTATTCAAGAACAAACTGGAACGTCGAAATATGAAGGTATATACCCACAAGTATACAAAGGGTTACCCGACAGATATTGATATAGTCGTCAGTGAAGATGGATACGGGGAATACGAATACATAGAAACAGAAAAACCTATTGTTATCGTAACCGGTCCCGGTCCGGGAAGCGGAAAGTTAGCAACCTGCCTTTCTCAACTTTACCACGAGCATAAACGTGGTATAAGCGCCAACTATGCAAAGTTTGAGACCTTTCCCATCTGGAACCTCCCGCTCAATCACCAGGTTAATGTCGCATACGAGGCTGCAACTGCTGACCTGAAAGATACTGTGCTCATAGATCATTTTCATCTGGAAGCCTATAATAAAAAAGCAGTAAACTACAACCGTGACATTGAGGCTTTCCCCATACTGAAAAGAATACTGGAAAAAATTACAGATGCCCCCTCAATCTACAAGTCACCCACAGACATGGGAGTAAATCGAGCGGGTTTTGGTATTATAAACGATACGGTAGTACAGGAAGCAGCATCACAGGAAATAATACGAAGATACTTTCGATATACCTGTGAGTACATAATGGGATTAGCCGAGAAAGATACTGTACAGAAAATTGAACTTATCATGAAAAATCTTAATCTCAGGATTGAAGACAGAAAAGTCGTTCTTCCTGCTCGTGATGCAGCAGTAGAGGCACAAAAGAAAGAAAAAGGAAACGAGGGAATTTTTTGTGGTGCGGCAATAGAGTTAAAAGATGGAAGTATTGTCACCGGCAATAATTCTTCCCTTCTTCATGCATCATCAAGTCTCGTTTTGAATGCGGTGAAACGATTGGCTGAAATCCCTGAAAAAATTGATTTATTGCCGCTTAATATATTAGAATCACTGAGTCACTTCAAGAAAGATATATTACAAGGGAAAATGGTAAGCCTTGACCTCGAAGAAACCTTGATTGCTCTCAGTATCAGCGCTACAATAAATCCTGCTGCCCAGATAGGTGTTGAAAAACTGAAGGATTTACATGGATGCGAAGTCCATCTAACTCATATGCCCACACCAGGTGATGCTGCAGGTTTAAGAAAACTGGGAGTGAACCTCACAAGCGATCCTATCTTTCCCTCGAAAGATCTCTTTATACATTAATCCCTCACGAAGGAGTTTATGGTGAAGTGTCGAATTCACCTCTTTTCAGGCGCTGTAGGTAACTCCGCTTTTTGGTAACGACCAAACCCGCCAGCGCTATAAGACCAACCAGGTTAGGTAACGCCATTAAAGCGTTAAAAATATCAGCCAAGTTCCAGATAATCCTGAGTCCACCAATCGCTCCAACAACTATCAGCAAAACATATATGCATCGATACCATACAATCGCCCTCGAACCAAAAATATATTCCGCACACCGATCACCATAGTACGACCAACTGATGGTTGTGGAATACGCAAAAAAGATTAACCCAAAACCAACGATGTACTGTCCATATCCAAATAGTCCGACATCAAACGCTTTTGCAGTCAGCGAGCTGCTGTTCAAACCGGTTGAGCGAACATCAGTTACCAGGATAACCAGGGCGGTGATTGAGCAAATGATAATGGTATCTATAAATGGTCCAAGCATAGCGACAAAGCCCTCGCGTACCATCTCGTGTGTTTTCGCGGCTGCATGAGCAATCGGCGCCGATCCAAGCCCCGACTCATTGCTAAAAACACCGCGAGCCACACCAAAACGCAATGCTTGAGTAACGGTTATTCCCACAATACCTCCACCCACGGCATAAGAGGTAAAAGCATATTTAAAGATCATTACCATGCACTGTGGTATCTTATCGAGATGAAGAATGAGAACGGTTACTCCTCCCAATACGTATATCAAGCACATGAAAGGCACCAATCTGGCAGTTACAGCGGCAATGCGCCGAATGCCACCGAGAATAACCAATCCAACCAAAATCGCGAGTATCATACCGATAATCAAACTAAAATACTGTATGTTGAGTGACAAGTTTACCGTATCAATATGAAAACATATCTCCGATTGCTGCCATGCTGCCGGCAAAATATACTTCAGTCCATAAACGACCGAATTTGCCTGAACCATATTCCCGATACCAAACGAAGCGATTATTGTAAAGATCGCGAAGGACATCGCCAATACTCCTGCCAATTTGCGGGTAATACGTTCGCCTGCTAAAAAAAGCAATAATTTTGGGCGAAATCCCTTTTCAAGAAAGTACATCGGCCCGCCACTCACCGAACCATTTTCATGGATATCCCGAAAATGCAGTGCCAGCGAGCAGGAGGTGAACTTCGTTGCCATTCCTACTAACGCGGTGATCCACATCCAGAAAATCGCTCCGGGACCACCCATAGCTATTGCGGTAGCGACACCAGCAATATTACCCGTACCGATAGTCCCTGACAATGCAGTCATCAGAGCCCGAAAATGGGAAATATCCCCTGCATCTTCGATCCGGTCATATGTACCACTTATACACCGAATGGCGTGACCAAAATAACGAAACTGTACAAAACGCAGTCGGAAGGTAAGGTAGAAACCTGTTCCAACCAACAGGAGCACCATAACCGGTCCCCAGACTATCTCACTCAGTTGTATAAGTATGCTATCCACATTCATGATAAGGGCTCTTTTCGTATGAAAAATTCTTTCTCAATGGTCTATTCATCACTGGTTACATTTATCTCATATGTTGCCATGATATCGGCATCTCTACCTGTTGTATAAAAGTATTACTTCCTTACATACGACTATTATCTTTTGTTACTTACATATTTACAAACTATTACACTTGATCCGGAAATGAATCGATTACCAGAATCCATTTATAACAAAAAAGACTCACGGTTTATCATAAGTCTTTGTTTATAAGAGGTATATTGGGGTGGATGATGGGATTTGAACCCACGGCCTCCAGGGCCACAACCTAGCGCTCTAACCAACTGAGCTACATCCACCATATATCATTTGAAAGGCAGTCCTAAAATAGAAAAAAACATGCCGAAAGTCAAGCCGAAAACATATTGGTGTCTGTCGTACTTTCCCATTACACCGGGTTCAAAGTTCATGGTTTTGAAATTCAAAGCTTTCTATAGATAGTTTTTAAAATTCATACTTTTTTACCAGTGTTCACCTATGATTTCTATGAATTATTATGCCATCGGATAGGGTAATTGGCCAAAATTATACGGAACATAAATGTTGTCCAGATTCTTTATTGCCTTTTCAATATGATCCTGCCCGTTTTTAAGACAGAACAGCCCATGAGCAGGAAACAGAGCATCCACACCCAGATTTTTTAGTTTCGGCATATCCTTATGGTATCCCTCGAGTGATGACATGGGATAATTAAGCAGACCGAAAATACCGCCGAAGAAAAAAGTATCCCCGTTAAAAAGGCATTTTCTTCCATCGAGGGTCATGAGAAAACAGGCTGAATCAAACGAATGCCCGGTAACGTTGATGGATTTGATGGCAACTCCGCCGATGGTGAATTCTTCCCCATCCCCGATTCCATGATCAACCTTGCAGTGAATATAGACATAATCCGGGGCATACATACCATGTTCTTTTGCATAAATGACTCCCAGTTCTTCATCGGTACCTTCCTCAAGGAGATGTTTCCCCGTATTTTCGCTGATCCAAATCTCACAGCCGAGACGGTCTTTCAGTGCCTTTGCGCTGCGTGCATGATCAGTATGATGATGTGTTATAAGGACATGACTTATGTTTTGGGGATCAAATCCTTCCGATTCTATCGAACTTATAAGGCTTTCTCCGTTGTCCAGTCCCCCACCGGCATCAATTAAAAATATCCCCGAAGGGCCCTTGATTAAAAAAACATGCGAATCACCGCCCTCGGTAATTCCCATATCGCTGTCACCGACAAGATAGATTGATGGTGTAATTCTCATGACATAATCCCTTTTTTATAAATTAAATAATGGAAACTATTTTCTACCAACCATTGCAAAAATTTTTAAAAATCTTACGTTATTTCATAATGTTATATTAATCTTAAAAAACACTCTTCATGTTTTTAAGTATGGTAATCCCGCCAAATATTTTATTTTTTTCAGTACTCTCTGAATAATGATGGGAAACTGAAAAATTATTCATATACATGTATATGATTATGAAAATACTCGAAATAGTGAATTCGAATTATTCGTTTTCATTTACTTCTTCCCAGAGATCAAACTGGAGCCACTTTTCGAGAGCAATTTTCAAATCTTCACTCAGATGGCTTATCTTGAGAGATGCGGCTAAAAGTTCAACAACATTTCCGGGTTTCATTCCCCTCTTGAGACTATCAATGGTATTGACTATCTCTTCATTGAACTCTTTTACCGTTAAATCCTCGATTTCAGCGATTCTGTCCCTCTGACTCATTATTCATCGTCCTTTCATATTTAAACCACATATACCAATTTAAAATTTTTATAACACATCGGCAACTATATTTCGCATCATTATGCATAATCCCGTTTTTATTTTGTTTCAATATGAGAACTATTTTCAACCTTCCTCCCTTTCCCATAACTCACCCTCCGGCTCCCTCTCTACAAGCAGAGAGGGGGAGAACTCTTTCGTAAAACATTCTTAAAATAATCCAATACCAAATTTATATGTTCATTTCTTTGCGTGCCCAAAGAAACGAACCAAAGAAAGGGCACGCCGGAGTAATCGTATTTCCGTTCTCACTGCGCCATTTCACGGGAATTTCAAATACACCCGCTCCCACAACCATATGAACTTCCTGTTCGTGAAATGCCTTGCTCGAACGGCGATTCCTCAAGGCGACAAGAAAGACTGCTCACCCAGACAAAAAGCTTTGCAATAACCTTTGACAACAGGTTCATCACCGTGAGAAATCCCCGAGCGAAACGCGGGATTTCATACAAGGATTGCAGCCTGTTTGAGCAGAGCGAGTTCTGCAATCCCTGAAATCCTGTGTCAGAAGCGAGGACAAGGATTTCTGCCGGTGCGCCCTTTCTTGCGACACTTCTTTGGGCGAGCAAAGAAGTGTTGAAAAAGTATTCAAAATGATGGTATAAGACTAACTATTGAAAACTATTTATTCAACAACACATTTTACATTTGCATCTATCGACAATCAATTTATCTTGCTTGACTCTTTTACCATGTCCATGTATACTTGGAAAAATAGCTTTCTGGAAATTATACTACGTTTACGGGAGAGAAAAAATGATCAATCGCATTGAAACATTAGCAGGGGAAATTCTTGAAAAAATAATCCACATACGTCATGATATTCATCAGCATCCAGAAACAGGTTATAATGAAACAAGAACTGCAGGAATAATTGAAACCTTTCTCGACGAAATTGATCTTCCGCATAAACGGTATGCAGGAACCGGAATTGCAGGTGTTATCGGATCGGGAAAGGGTCATGTTGTCGGTCTCAGATCAGAAATGGATGCACTTAAAACTTCTGATCACACAGATTTGCCATATACGTCGACTTATGAAGGGATTTCTCATGCTTGCGGGCATGACGGCCATATAGCTGTTTTACTTGGTACTGCATGGGTACTGAAACAAATGGAAGATGAATTGAAAGGAACGGTAAAACTCATCTGGCAGCCTGCCGAAGAGGGTGGTGCCGGTGCCAGGAAAATGATTGAGGAAGGCGTTCTTGAGCCTCCGACACCTGAAGCGATTTTTTCACTTCATGGATGGCCGTCACTTGACCTGGGCAAAGTGGCATATCGTTTTGGACCGGCAATGGCATCGGTCGATAATTTTGAGATCATCATAAAAGGCAAGAGTGCTCATAGCGCCATGCCCCATACAGGTGTTGATCCGGTTACCATTTCGTCACGTGTTATTGAGGGTGTTCAACTTATCCGTACACGTATGATAAATCCCCTGTCACCTCTGGTTATTACTATAGCTACGATACATGGCGGAACAGTTGAAAATATTATTCCTGATGAAGTAAAAATGACGGGAACAATTCGAACAATTGATCCCGAAATCCGCAGCGTAATACCTGAATTAATTGAGAATATGGCTGTACAAACCGCTCAAGCATCAGGCGGTGATGCGGTGTTTAATCTTACAAATGGTTACCCACCCACCATAAATGAAAAAAATGCTACGGCATTTGCAAGGGATACGTTATGTGATATTCTTGGGAAGAATAATGTAGTTGAGCTTGATAATCCTGTTATGGGTGGCGAGGATTTCGCCTATTTTCTCGAAAAAATTGCCGGAACCTTCATGCGTCTTGGTGTTGGTGATAGAGCTCAGCTTCATAACTCATCGTATGATTTTAACGATGAGGCAATTCCGGTTGGCATTCGTGTTATGACTGGAATAGCCGTAAGTTTTTGTGATAAAGGATTAGGATAACTCATTCTTACAGTAAAGATTATAAGAATAGCATTTATTCTGCAGCCGTTGTAATCTCAACGGTTACAATACCACCGTAACATGCACCCCAGAGAACACCATTATTAAATTCCACATCCCTTACAAAATTAGAGGGAAGACCATCATCTATAGTGAAATTCATGGTTTTTCCGTTTTCGATTTTTATTATACCATCACCATCGGTACCAAGCCATAGGGCACCCGATGGCTCTGAAGCTATTGAAAGAATACCTTTTTCGGTTTTGAGAAACCTGTTGCTGTAAACATCCCATTTTTCTCCATCATAAACGACAAGTTTACCGCTGCTTGTTCCGATATACATCATATTACCCTGTATAAGCATTGAACGTGCATCAATTTTCTCAAGACCGGTTTTTTGAGTCCTGTCCTGTAATGTATTATCATCAAATGAAACAATACCACCAGTTGTGGCAAACCAAACTGTGCCTTTTGAATCTATACCGCATGCCCAGGCATCCTCGGAAGGTAAACCATGTATTTTTCTGAAACGCTTCCAAATACCGTTTTCAATATAGCATATGCCGGTTGATGTTCCTGCCCAGTATCTTCCCTTAGTATCAAAGACACCGCACCTGACATCATTACCAGATAACCCATTATTGCGTGTATACGTTTTCCATTCACCTTCCTTTTGAAAAATAAGACCATTAGCTGTATTAAACACAACTATTCCATCAGGACCGAATACAGTACTCCGAACAGTTGCGAGTGCATCAGGATTATCACCGGTAATAGAGGTCCAGAAGCCGGAATCGTACAGACTGAGGCCTGTTTCCCATGAACCGACCCAGCTTCTGTTACGATCATCAAATGCTATCGAAATAAAATTATTTCCGACAGGTTTATTGGGTATAACATAATTTTCAATACTCCCATCATCAATTATACTGCAACCATCAACCGAACCCACATATATTTTCTTGTCCGATTCAACAAGACCCGTCGTTACATCATTTGATAGTAAACCTTGTTCCTCCGTATAGCTGTTCCAGTCATCTCCGTGTGACGAATGAACACCTTTAGCGGTAAAGAACCAGATGCGGTCATTCGTAGATGTTAAGTATCTCGCCTCAACAGTACCCATTTTATCAAATGAAGAATAAATATTCCATCCTGTTCCATCCCATACAGATATACCAACCCATGAAGCAACCCAAATTCTTAAGTTCCATGCTTGAGTAATCGTTGATGCAGTATTTCCGGAAAGTCCTTTTGTCTTATTCGATACTCTCCATTCGTCATCCATTTTTATATATATTCCGTTTTTATCAGTACCTATCCAGAGATTTTCTCCCCTGTCAAAATAAATACATTTAATATTTTTTCTCCCGGGACTTCCCTTTTCCGCCAATAAGTTGAAATGTCCATTTTCAAAATTTGCCGCACCATCCATAGTACCAACCCATAGATTCCCTGACCTGTCTAAAGCCAGATCAGTGATGTCAGGCGATGGTAATCCCTGCGAAAGCCCGTATATCTTCCAGGAATTACCGTCAAACAACCCCAGACCTTCCCGAGTACCAACCCAGAGTCTCTCATTACCATCTACAATAACATCCGTTAAGACATTCGAAGGCAATCCATCTATTGTTGTTATAATCGAGTATTTTTTTGCAGAAATATCCCATTTAACAAGTCCTCCTTTGGTTGCACAGTAGATGGTGTCTTTATACTTTGCAATTCCGGTGACATATGTAGGATCGGTATATTGATTAATTGATACAGAAATTTTTTGTTCGGAGCATGAAAGAAATATCATACAAAAAGCTGTAATGAAAATGAAACACATTGTAAAACACGCCGGTAACTTCAAAATTCTGCCTCCTTAAAGACGAAATAGTATTATAGTTTACTATAGGACGAAATGAAATCAGTGATACCATAACTCACAAAAAATTTTTACTCTACGTAAAGAAGATAAAAAAAAACTATACCCTTTCAAAATCTTTAATGAAATAGTTCTTTCCATAACAAATTCTTTTAGATGACGGCGAAAAATCTCTTTCCATATATCCGTTCGTGAAACAGACTGTTTATGTTACTGTTAATGTTCGCTAAATCTGGATCTTGCACTAATCCCTTAACTGCATGTTTCTCTATTTAAATAGTTTGACACCCTCTCAAAACCTGTCTGAATTATTTATTGTTGAACCCAGATTGGATTGGTAAAACATATTTTTCCCATAACTGTTTCACAATCTGCACGGATGTACATAAGATTTCTTACTTCAAATGTATCAGTGAAGTTGTATTCATATTCCGAATCTTTAAAGTCTTTATTCAACTGAACTCTTTCGTTCATTTCACCTGAGACTCCGACAAAAATTCTGCATTTTTTTAAATATCCAAACTCGGAGCTGGAACTATACCCGGCTCGAACAGTAATTTTCCCTCCGGGGATTTCACATCCGGTTTGAGCATACACATTGCCTGAATAAGCCTCAATATCGATAAATGGTCCATCGGTTACCACAGCTTTTCCTTCTTTGAGCGCAGTGAGTAAATCAACGGATTTTTTTGATTTTGCCCGGACAACCGTACGCACAGTACCGAACATATGCTCATTCTTTTCGGTAACCGATAAGAGCGGTATTGATAGCTGACGGCAACGGTTCATATCACCGTGAGCATCGCTACCCCCGAAAGTGTACAGTCTTCTCCCTTTCAGTAAAAGATAAATCCATGCATTCATCCCATCACGAAATCCACTGTCACGGACACCATTAAAAAATTGTATGGCAGTAATACCGGGATTATCAATGTCCTGTAAAGTCCATTGCCCTCGTCGCAATAGAACTCTTTCAAGGAACGGAATTTTTTCCAGGGGATGCGCGGCACAAGCTATTCCACCACATTCCAAACATGCAGAAACAGCTTCACCGATAGAGTTCTCGGTTTTCGTATCAAAACCACGTTCACCGCTGTCCCCCGAACCCTTGATAAATTTCTCCGAATTTATGGCCAGTAAATGACAGTTATATCCGTTTTGAGTGCTGCAGGATACTTCTTCACCGGGAATAACAGTCAGAGATTCATTCAGCGCTTCAGCTTTTTGTTTCATGCTACGCCATTTCAGCAGGAACGGATCTTCTATCAAATAATTGTCTTCCCTGTCATCAAGATCATAGGAGTGATCGGTAACAGCCATCCATTGCATACCCATACAATGCGCAGCAAAAGCCATCGTTTCAATCGGCGCACCGAACTCTACCTGATCGGAAGTATAATAGGTATGACAATGAATATCTCCATGATACCATCCATCGGTTCCGGGATACGATGAAGACGCAACATTAATCTTTAACGGACTATGCGAGATTCCTCTATAATTATCCACATGAACGGTACTCTGTTTTCCCCCGGTTTTGAGAAGCAGGTAAGGATTTATTTTGACAATACCAGAATATTCCGGAAAAATATTTATCGAATCCCACCATAATCGTGTATCGACCTGTAAGCTACCGTAAGGAAACCGGGCAACTCGCTCAATACCCCCCTCATAACTTGCATGGATAACAGCCGAATCTATCTCAACAGGAAATTTATCCGCATCTTTTATAATTATAAATACCGGAATAGGATATTCAGGTTCGACACGGATGGGAGCGTCAAAAACTATTTCAGGCTGTTTTTTGTATATCAGACTTGGCACAAATGAGGGGCGAAAATGGATTTCAGCATATGATAGCATCGGATATTTTTACTTCTACCCCAATTTTTTATAATTTTCAATATCAGTTTTCAGAATGATTTAAAAGGTAATAATATGCAAAAATATTTTCCTTTATGCAAATAATGAAACTCAGAACTGTCCGGTTAAATTCTGTTGATTGCTTTATGAAAAGCCCCCTTCTTGTCCTTCGGACATCCTTCCCCCAAAGGGGGCAGGAATATAATTTCTTATTTCACAAGTAGTTGCCCCCTCCGGGGGAAAGTCGGGCGTAAGCCCGGAAAGGGGGCGA
>AQSL01000144.1 GCA_000403035.1 Candidatus Latescibacter anaerobius SCGC AAA252-E07
GTAAATGCTGTTATTATTGAAGTTAGCAAGCATTGATGCTGTTTATTTTTCAATGAAACTAATATAGAAACATTCTTTTTCGGTAGAATATTCATTTTTAATAACACCACATCAGAACAAATAACTGATTTAATTTCAATTTAACTCCATCTATCTCGATTCACATGAAGTGAGAGTTGTATGGTTTTGAAAACAAATGGCAATTCCATGGTGATTTTTCAAGATGATTTTAATTATCAGTGTTTAAAGAATATATCATAGAATTACTATTATCAAAATTCTTGCTCTAACTTTGATCTCCACCAACTCTATTGTATTCAGAGCGGCTCACGTATTCATTCCCATGCCGAATCGACATAGGAACAATCGGCGACATTTCCCAGAGATCTGTATAAAAGTCGGTAACGAGCATGGTCAACTCATCCCGAATCTTCTGGATTTCCTCGTGCGAATACCACTTAGCCCAGCTCGTTAAATCGGTGAACTCATAGGTTACGATAATATCGTTCATATGCGAATTTACATTCCGATAACCACGAAATTCAATCACTCCCGACACAAGCAGTGTTCTATCAATACCCAAGGTTGCCCATTCCTTATAGGCCTCTAACTTTTCTTTGGGAATGTTCCATCTTAAGACATAAAGTACCATGGCGTCCAAAATGTTGTATAAATAATTAACAATCATTACGTACACTATGGTACTTAATTTATTGATTACAAGTTAGTCTTGTCAACATAAATTTTGCATTTATATAATATTTACGTGTTTTTGGACGAAATTTACAAACGGGTAAAAAAATCGGTAACCTTTTAATCTCCTGATAGTATAACTTACTATCAACTTGATATTATTAGATTTATATCAATTATAATCTTCGGGCACAATAGATAACACGCTAATTTTGTTATCCTTAAGATATAATTTTTCTTGACAAAATATTAATCTATTAAGTATCATTAAGTACAATAATTCATAATTTATTTTTTTTGTACTCGAAGAAGTTCTAAGAAAATAAAAGCCCATACAATTATTAGTTGAAGCCATGGTTTGGTATGTTCTCATTTTTTCATCGGTGTTATTCTCGGTGTGTTCTTTATGGCCTTGGCAGCATCAGCTGGAAAGAGAGTACCGAGCAGAAATCACAAACATTAATGATAACGTTTGAGTTCGTGGATGTGAAGTAAACACCTCATGTGGTGTTATTAGAATTTTCGCAGAAGGAGATCCGGTGAAACTGAAAATAACGATTGTTATTGTCGCTTTGTTATCCTTCCACTCCCTTGTAGAGGCTGATCCATACAGATTCCAGCCGGGGGACTACCTCGATCTCTTTGTTTATAATGCTCCGGAATTATGTGGGGAGTTTCGCATTTATGCCGATGGCAATGCCCGGTTGCCGCTTGTGGGTAAAGTGCCTGTAGCTGGTATGACCGAAGACGAAGCGTATGATTCATTACGTTCGGCAATTGGTGAATACATAAAGAATCCCAATATCACCTTGGCAGCCAAGTATTCGGTGTCGGTCATGGGTCATGTGGTCAAGCCGGGAGTGTTTACCATATCAGACAGCGACCGAATAATCGAGGTTATTGCTCTGGCTGGGGGATTTACGCCTGAAGCTTCCGGGTCGATTACCGTCTACCGAGAAGGTAAAAAGATGGATATTTCCAAGGGTACCATCCTGAAAAAAGATTCGGTATTAGGGATTGCAAAGCCAGGCGACATTATTTCTGCAAAACGTAAATTCTTCACCAGAGGTGATTACTCGCTGATTATTTCAACTGTATCAGCTATCGCTATTGCCACTTTTTACTTGAGTCGATAAGTAACATTTGAAAGGGCATTCATGAATCAAAATAGTGTTCAGAATATGGAGGTACTTGATGAGGGTATCTCCTTTAAAGAACTGATTGGTATTATCGGGGAATACCGCTACTTAATAGGGTTAATTGTTTTTATCACCTTACTGCTGGCAGTTCTCTATTTATTCGTAGCAGACCCTGTATATGAAGCTTCCGGTCAACTATTGATTGAATCTCAACGATCTTCTCTTTTAATGGAAGAATCATTTGGTCTTCCAGGAGCGAGTTCTACGGTTATTCTCAATAATGCTGTCGAAAGGATTAAGGGGAGAAGTATTACCGATTCTGTCGTCGTTAAGACAAATTCTTATGTTGTTATGAAAAAAGAAGCACTGAACTCCATTGATTACTTCGCTTCCACTCCTCCAGATTCAATAAAAACATTCAAGATCGTTTCATCCAAGAATACACATGATGAGTCAGACTATCGGGTTCTTACCGATAATGGAGATCTCCTCGCGAAAGGTTTTTTCGGGAAAAAACTTATGCTGGAAAATATTTCTCTCGTATTGAACAGTTCAACGCCTGGTGAGGAATTTGAAATAACACTTTTACCGGTCAGAATCGCCCGGGAAAGAATGCTGAATAATCTCGAGGTTTCTAACATTAGAGACACCAACATAATACAGCTTTCATTCCGACATACCAGTCCTCTACGGGCAAAACAGGCCATCGATACGTATATCACCGAGTTTTCAAACCTGAACTTATTGGAAAAGCGAGAGGAAGCCACGGCACGCAAGAAGTTCCTCGAAGATCAGTTTGAGACGGTATCGACCCAACTGGCAGATACCGAGAATGAATACCAGGAGTTCAAACTGACTCGCGGATTCGTTGCGCTCGATGAACAGACTAAACAGTACATTAACCGGCTGGGTTCTCTGGAGGAAAAACGGGTCGACTATGATATTAATCTCAAAGAGGCATTAGCCACAAAGAAACAGAGTGAGAGCATCCTCAGCGGTGATCCCGAACTCCAACGATACATAAAATTAACCTCTTCTCCGTTCTTCCAAGAAAATACGCTTCTCCGGGAACTGTACTCACGGATTGCTGAACTCCAAGTAACCAATGCGAAGTTACGGGCAGAATATAATCCCTCTCACCCTCTCTTACTGCAAAATGAATCAGAACTCGAGGCAGCCAGAAAACAACTCGATGAAGCCACTGCCACCATAATTGCCAATGCGACGCAGGGAGTGGATCCGCTCCTGGGGCCGGTCATTGAAAAGCTGGTGATCAATCACATCAGCATTACTGGTTACGAGCAAGTGCTCAATCAAATAGCGTCTGAAATAGGAAAACTGGATACCATAATGGAATCGTTGCCCAAAGCTGAGGTGGAGCAGGCACAGCTGGAGAGAAGAATGAGGATCAACGAACAGGTCTACAATCTTCTTCTCTCCCGCCTTCAGGAAGCCCGTATTATGGAGGCCAGCACGATCAATGACGTACGAGTCATAACGAAAGCAGAACTGCCTCGGGAACCAGTAGCGCCCGCCAAAAAGAATATTCTCCTTATCGCACTGATGGCAGGTTTATTCGTAAGCGGGGGCACGGTATTTGGTCTCGAACACTTAAAAACTTCTTTTTCAACGATGGAAAGCATCGAACGGGAATGCGAAACGCCGGTTATTTCACTGATACCGCACCTGACAAAAGGAAGGAAGAAGAAAAGAGAAATCTTTATTGGGTTTGAGAAAAAAGAGGGGCACTACAAACGGCATGCATTTGAATTATTCAATACGCTGCGAATGAACCTGATGTTTTCCGACAGCTTTCAAAAAGCCAAAACGCTCGTGGTGACAAGTTCAATGCCGCGAGAAGGCAAATCATTTATCTCAGCAAACCTTGCGGTCACCATGGCGCATGCGGGAATGAAAGTGCTTCTCATTGATTGTGACTTCCGGCATCCCGGCCAGCACCAGTTTTTTAATGTTCCCCGTTCACCCGGCCTCATCGATTTCATTAATAACGGGTCACCCGATGAAGTGATTAAAACCAACTACTCAAATCTCTTTTTATTTCCTGTCGGTTCATTGGACGAGAAAGTTGTCATCACGGAACTGATAAACAATTCAAATCTGATCTCATCAATAGAGAAACTCCAGGAGTTGTACGATCTCATCATACTCGACACGCCTCCGGTGAATTTATTTACCGACGCGGTTGTTCTTTCATCTCATTTCAAGAATGTGTTACTGGTGATGAGATTTGACACGAATAAGGATGCTGTGCTCTATTCAAAAAAGATTCTTTCAAATATTGATGCTACAGTTCCGGGAATTGTGGTTAATGATCTCAAAAAATCAAGGTTGTTCGGCACCCAGTATGGCTACGGATATGGGTACGGCTACGGATATGGGTACGGCTACGGATATGGGTACGGCTACGGATATGACAAACAGAAGTAGTATGAAGGGTACATTTTATCTATGATTGACTTACATACACATTTACTGCCCGGTTTGGACGATGGGTCACGTTCATTGAGTGAAAGCATGGAAACACTCAAAATGCATGCTTCTCAAGGGTGCACAACCGTCGTCTGTACCCCGCATATTTCTCCTGCCTATCCCAATTCAGAATCGTCAATCAAGCAAAAATATCATGAACTCAAAGAAGCTGTTTCGGAACTGTCTCTGGATGTAACCATTCACTACGGCGCGGAATATGCCGTTGGGACACTCTTTGAAAAAATTGTGAACGATGAGCCGCTCATCTTTCTTAATAGTGAGGATGATCCTCAACGGTACCTTCTCGTTGAATTCCCGTTTGCAGTGAGACCATTGTGGCTGGAGAAATTGATTGATCGTCTGGCAGAGAATAATATCAGTATCGTTGTTGCCCACCCAGATCGGTATGGTAATTCTGATAGCTTTATAAATATAGCTGATCGATGTGAGTGCCTGTTTGCCTTGAATGGTTCCAGCGTCCTGGGCGATGAAGGAATCAGGGTCAAGCAGAATGCGTTTTCATTCGTCTCCAGGTATATGTCACGTATTGTATGGAGTTCCGATACCCATCCCGCTCTCAACCGGTATCCTCAATTTGATAGGGTTATTGAATTACTCGCTATTGAAGCCAGAGTAGTGGTGGCATCAGTAGAGACTTACCTAAAGTATGCTGAAGCGATTGGGTTGACCGCAACAGCAGCCTAAGGATAAGGTCAAAAAGGGATTATTGCCGAGTCATCCTTGCGTCTTTATCGGGACAAAAAGTATGGTTCGCCAAGGAATTCCTTCTTTTCTCGAGGTTTAGAAAGGAGTAAATAAAAGCAATGCACTTAGCAGAAGATATGAAAAATATTGTCGAGAACATAATCTCTTCTTACGAGACTAGAATTCAAAGCATTGGAGATATCTTTGATACTACCCACGAACTTCTTGAAGGTTTTCAAGAGTCCTTCCTTGATACAAAACAAGAAAGAGAAAAACTTAAGACAGAATTAAGGGAGAGTCTGGCCAAAAATGATTCTCTAAGAAGGAAAGACTTTGATAATATGATGCGGGTCATTCTTTCGAGCCAAGATGAGAGGGAAAAGGAAGTAAGGTTCGTATTAAAAAATTACCTTAATGAGCATAAGGAAATGGCATTCGCTTTAAGAGAAAATTTGAGTAAGGTCAAAGATGCTCTTGCCAAAGGTGAAGCTGAAAGGATTAAAGAATTCCAGGCAATGATTAAGGAAATCCTTGCCAAGCAGGATGAAAGAAAAGAAGAGGTTACTTCTAAGCTAAAAGAGTTTCAAAAGGAACAGCAAGAGATGGCAATAAGACTTAAAACGCTTTTAGCTAAAGGAAGGGAGCTTCGGATAAAGGACCTTAAGTCAATGCTTAAGGAATTCAAAGCCCAACATAAAGAGCGGATAGCTCACCAGGAAGAAAGGAGAGAAGAGGTTCGTCACATCCTTGGCGACTTTAAGAAGGAAAGAGTAAATATGACTGAGAACTGGCGGACTGTTCAAAGAAGAATGGCTCAAAGAAGGAGTGTTTCACTTTCGACAATTAAAATAGATACGCAAAATAGCAGTGGTAAGAAAGTGTAAGTAGAAAACGTACAAAATTTTAAAAGGAGGTAGTTAAAATGGGAATAGCCGATGATATCAAAAATTTAGGTGAGGATATCGTTACCTCATACGATAGCCGGGTAAAGGCAATCGGAACATTAGTAAAAGATACTCACCAGATGCTTAAAGGATTTCGAGCGGAGCATAAGGAGATGTCTGGTAAGCAGACCAAGGAATTAGCAGCATTTGTGGAAGATCTGACAAAAAATGTAGGCAATATGGTAAAAAGTTTCCACAATGACCATAAAGCTATGGCTGAGGAACTAAAAGAGAGCCTTGAGAAGGGCGAGGCAGATAGGTTAAAGAGCTTTAAGAGTACGATGGGAGATATCCAAAAGGGAAATAAGGATATTGAAACCTATGTGAAAAACAAACTTAAGGAGTTCTCTGATGCCCATGCGGATATGAGCGAAGAACTCAAGAAAGAATTAGCTGAGTATGTAGCTGGTATCGTCAGTGAAACCAAGAAACTGTTAGGTGGTTTTGCAGATGAAAGAGAAAAGATGGCCGCTTATTGGCAAGCCCTGACTGCTACCATGGCTAAGAGAAGAGGCATTAAACCTGCGGTGGATGTAGAGGTAAAGGTAAGGCATGTAGAAGAGGCAATTGAAAAGAAACCATCCCCCCCAGAAGAGAAAGTCGAAGAAAAACCGCAAAAAGAGGAGATGGCTGAAGAGGAAAAACCACCTGCAGAAGAGGTAGTGGAAGAGGAAAAGCCACTAGAGGAAAAGATAGTGGAATTCATTGAGAAACATCCAGAAGGAGTGAAAATTGGCGATATGGAAGAGCCCCTTGGGGTCGCCAGAACAAGATTGGGTGTAATAGCGAAGAAATTATTAGAGGAAGGTAAGGTCAGGAAGGAGGAGAATTTATATTTTCCTCTATAAGAAGAAGAGAAAACAGAGACAAAAGAGGGGTTATGTATGCGAAAAGTGAGGTGAGATAATGAGCATGGTAGAATGTGCCTTCTGTAGAGGCAAAGGTAAGGACCCCTTCAATCTGCTATCTGAACTTTCCACCTGTCAAGTCTGTGGAGGCGCAGGTAAGGTAGAAATTATAGAGCCGGCAATAAAATGTGTTTATTGTAAAGGCACAGGTGTCTATCCTAATAATGCCCGGGTTACCTGCACTGTCTGTAATGGTAAAGGTATGGTTACGTTTAAAGGTGCAACTGAAGAGTGTCTTAAGTGTAAAGGCACTGGCACGGCAATAGATAGCGGGCTCCCTTGCATTAAATGTGGAGGCAGAGGGGTTGTTTTAAAGCGATGACTAAAATTAATTCCTTCAGAGAAGACTTTAGAAAGAAGGAGAAGGAGATGAAGGCAGATTTAGAAGAAGCAGGCAGGATCTGGAGGGAATTGAGCAAAGAATTCAAGTGGTGGCAGTCGTTGCCATAAAAGAGAAAGAAGGAGGTGAAGATATGAGCGGAGCATTTAAGTGCCCAAAGTGTGGAACCACAACTTGGGGTAATCTCAAGTATTGTTCAAATTGTGGTCAATCCCTTAATATAAAATGTTCGGAATGCGGATGGAGTTGCCGGTATATCTATGCCAATGATTATAAGTGTTGCCCTAATTGTGGGGCAAAGATGAGTGGAGAAAAAGTTAAGTCTTCAACAAAATAAGAGGAGGGGATAAAAATGATTGATGAGATGACTACAGTACTTGAACCAAGTCCTTTACCAGACTTTGTGGAGACAAAGTATATTAAGGATATTACCAACCGAGCCCTTTCCTATATCAAGGCAGGCTTTCCAGTTCACTTTAGGGGAGTCTCTGGCACAGGTAAGACAACCCTTGCTATGCATGTAGCAAGTAAAATTAAAAGACCAGTGGTAATGATTCACGGAGATGAAGAATTTACAACCTCTGATTTGGTAGGTGGTGAATATGGCTACAGGTTTAGAAAGGTTGTGGACCNCTTTGTATCCCGAGTTTTGAAGATGGAAGAAGATCTGGTAAAGCGTTGGGTTGACAATCGCTTGACAGTAGCTTGTAAGTATGGATTTACCTTAATATATGATGAGTTTACACGCTCAAGACCAGAGGCAAATAACATCCTCCTTTCTATATTACAGGAGAAGATGATGGATTTGCCAGTAGGACGCGGTGGTGAGGAGCCATATTTAAGGGTCGATCCGGATTTCACCGCTATCTTTACCTCTAACCCTGAGGAATATGCTGGAGTCCACAGGTCTCAAGATGCTTTAAGAGACAGAATGATTACTATGGATTTGGACCACTTTGACTATGAAACTGAAGTGGCGATCACCCAGGCAAAATCCAAACTCTCTAAACCACATGCAGAAACGATAGTCGATATCGTAAGGGGCTTGAGAGAATCTGGAAAGTGCGAATTTGCACCAACAGTTCGTGGTTGTATTATGATTGCAAAAACCCTTAAGGTTCAAAATATTACCCCTTCTAAAGACGGAGCTTTTATGCAGATGTGCCAGGACATCTTAGCTTCAGAAACAAGCAGGGTTGGTTCTAAGACGAATCAAGCCAGGGTAAAAGAAGTAGTTAAGGGGCTTGTCGAGAAAGAACTCGGCATAAGAAAGGCCACTGATGTTGGAAAGAAGACGGTGAAAGAGAGCGTTGTTGCTAGTACGGCCAAGTAGTCAGAATTTAGAAGAAAAACAGAGGATAGAAAGTCTGTTTTTAAACAGGCACCTTTTAGACAAATCGGTAACGGAGGTGATACAAGATGACGTTGATGCGAGCATTTTCTAAGGTGGATAAAGATGGGAAGATAAAATTTCCTGGCAATATCCAGCGAGCAGCAGACTTAAAAGAAGGCCAGTTGATTGAGCTGAAGATTGTAGGAGCAAGTAGAAAGAAGAATATTTTAGTTTCGGCTAAAGGTAGTGCAAGATAACGGCAGCGTCCCAATAGTGGGTGGAAATTGCAAAAGTGAAAAGTGTGGCAAAATGATAAAATGATAATTATGGAGATAGAAAATGAGAGGCGTGTCAGAAATTAGCGGTTTGCGGAGTATAAGAAGTATGGACGGTACTGGCAAAAGGTCTATCCCTCGCGTGCAAAGCTCTGCTTACCTCGATCTATATATACTACATAAAGAAAAAGATAGATTAGAGAAAGAAATCTATATTTTAGATAAAAGGAAAAAGGATATTCAGAAGAAGCTCGATGATGTCAATGAACAAATTGATAAATTGCAGAAAGCAGAAGCTGGAAGAAAAGAGAGGACTATAAAAGAGTTTAAAAAACCTTCAGAAAAAGACTGGAAGACTATGCCTCTAAAATATTAAGAAGAAAATCATAATTCGGATGATACGATAATGGATTGGAAAACAATCGACTTCAAGAGTCAAAAGCCGGGCAAAAAGGGCGAGGTTTTGAATAACCAAATATATAGATGTGGCTTCTGTGGTGCGAAGGGATTTATGCCTTCCAGGAAGAGCACAAGGTGCCCTGTTTGTTTAGGTGTCGGGACTGTAAAGGCTCAACCTCCAGTTGTAATCTGTGCTTACTGTAATGGTTCAGGAAAATCTCATTTAAATACTGATCTTACCTGTATTGTCTGTGGTGGAAAAGGGATTGTAGGTGTACATACTAAGCAAGTCGAGATATGCCCTACATGCAAAGGTAGAGGTAGAGAAAAAGGTGGGAATCTTCCCTGTTTAATGTGCAGAGGAAAAGGAGTTATCTATAAGAAGTAATTATACCTTAAAAAGGCTATAGGAGGTAAGGTATGGCAAAGGGAAAAAAGAAAAAGGAAGAAGATTTGGACATTGATTTTGGAATAGGAAAATTAAGTCTGGGGGGTTTATTTAAAGGTATTGAGAAATTAGTCGACCTAGCAGCAGATTTAGAAGAAGCAGGTGGCGAAATCAAAAAAGAAGGTGAAATAGACCTGAGCCATCTTAAAGAAGGCATGAAAGGTGTGTTTGGCTTCTCTATAAAGACGATGGCGGGGGAAAAGACAATTGTTGAGCCTTTCGGTAATATTAAGAAGACTCCTAAAGGACCCAAGGTTGAAGAGGAAAGAGAACCTATGGTTGATATTTTTGATGAAAAGGAAGAGGTTGTGATTATAGCAGAAATGCCAGGGATTAACGAAGAAGACATCTCGATGGATTTTAAAGGAGATATATTAGAGGTAAAAGCGGTGTATAAGGATAGAAAATACTATAAAGAAGTTTTGTTACCGGCAAAGGTGAAATCAGAGACCCTGACCTCAACTTATAAAAATGGTATATTAGAAGTAAGAATAAGGAAATGCTAAGTGGCATTAATTGGATTAAAAGAAGGTGCCTTAAAGTTAATTCTTTTGGGGGGAAAGGGTGGTGTAGGAAAGACGACCTGTTCCTCAAGCACAGGTCTTTACTTAGCTAAAGATTTTAAGACGCTTCTTATCTCGACAGATCCAGCACATTCTTTATCTGATAGTTTAGGCCAGAAAGTTGGAGATGAGATAGTAGGAGTAAAGGGTGTAGAGAACCTAAGTGCTCTTGAAGTAAGCGCGGAAAAGGCTTTTTCTAAATTTAAGGTTGAATATGAAGACCAGATAAAGAAAATCTTGGATACTTCTACGTATTTAGGCCAGGAAGACATTGATTCCATTTTCGCCTTGCCTATCCCGGGAATGGATGAGGTAATGGGGTTTAAGACTATAGTTGATCTTATTGAAGAGGCAAGGTTTGATAAATATATTGTTGATACTGCACCCACTGGGCATGCGTTGAGACTTCTGACTTTACCAGACCTCTTGGATGACTGGATTAAAGTGATGGCAAAGATGAGATGGAAATATAGGTATATGGTTGAAACTTTTGCTGGAAAATATAAACCTGATGAAGGCGATGATTTTCTATTAAGTATGAAAAAGACGGTAAAGAGAATAGAAGGCCTTCTTAAGGATCAAAGCAGGTGCGAATTTATAGCAGTTACCATTCCAGAAGATATGGCAATTTTGGAAACGGAGAGGCTGATAAATAATCTGAATAACTATGGAATAAAGGTAAGGCAATTAGTTATAAATAATGTCATGGAATCGAGGGATTGCGGATTTTGTCAAGAACGAAGAAAAGAGCAAGAAAAATATATAAACCAAATAAAAAGAAAATTTAGCAATTTAAAAACAACAATTATAGCTTTACAACCTCGAGAGGTTAAAGGTATAGACGCGTTAAATAATTTTAAGGAGTTGCTATTTCAGTAATGATGAAAAAAAACACAAACCTTACTTTAAAGGTAAAAGAGGCCTTACCAAAAGATGTGGGAAGGGCAATCGCCAGGATTGACCCAGAGGATATGAAGGCCTTTTGTTTAGAGGTAGGTGATATCATCGAGATTGAAGGAAAAAGAAAAACACCAGCAAAAATAATGCCCTGTTATACTGAAGAAAGGGGTAAAAAGATTATACAGATAGACGGTATATCGAGAGAAAACGCTCAAATAGGGCTGGATGAAAAAGTGGAGATTCATAAAATTAACCATAAACCTGCTAGTAAAATTACTCTCACACCTTTAACCGTATCAACTCTCTTACAAAGAGATACAGATGCTAAGTATATCAGTTCGCTTATAGAGGGATTGCCTATAATCCGTGGTGATAGGGTTAGAGCTACGCTATTCGGCTCAAAGTCCTGCGATTTTAAGGTAGTAGATACCATACCCGAAGGTGTGGTATTGGTAAACCCAACTACTTTGATAAGGATGGAGACGAAAGGGGCTGGAGAAGGCAGACCGGCCAAGATTTCATATGAAGATATCGGTGGACTTACTCCCAAAATTCAGAGGATTAGAGAGATGATAGAACTTCCACTGAGATATCCTCAGGTTTTTGAAAGATTGGGGATTGATGCGCCGAAGGGAGTTTTTCTCTATGGCCCACCGGGCACAGGAAAGACCTTAATCGCTCGTGCAGTAGCTAATGAAACAGACGCCTATTTTACTCACATATCAGGTCCTGAGATTATGGGCAAGTTCTACGGTGAAAGTGAAGCACGTCTGCGAAGTGTATTTGAAGATGCTAAAAACCATACTCCTGCCATAATTTTTATCGATGAAATAGATGCTATCGCGCCAAAGAGAGAAGAGATGGGTGGAGAAAAGCAGGTTGAACGCAGGGTAGTAGCTCAGCTTTTAGCCCTGATGGATGGTTTGGAATCTCGAGGGCAGGTTATTGTTATTGGAGCTACCAATATCCCCAATACAGTTGACCCTGCTCTTCGTAGACCTGGTCGGTTTGATAGAGAGATACCCATCCCTATCCCTGATAAAAACGGAAGATTTGAGATACTTCAGATTCACACAAGGGGTATGCCTTTAGCAGAAGATGTCAGTGTAGAGAAGTTGGCTGGGATCACCCATGGATTTGTGGGTGCGGATTTGGAGGCATTAGCCAGAGAAGCGGCAATGAGCGCGTTGAGAAAGATTTTACCTAAAATCACCTTTGAATTGGCAGATATTCCTTATGAGAGTTTGATGAAGTTAGAAGTAACCATGGATAATTTTTTAGAGGCCATGAAAGAGGTTGAGCCATCGGCCATAAGAGAAGTATTTGTGGAAGTGCCGGATGTAAAGTGGGAAGATGTAGGAGGTTTAGAAAATATAAAAGAAGAGTTAAAAGAAGCTATAGAGTGGCCATTGAAATATTCTGATACCTTTAAAAAGGCAAATACTAATCCTCCCAAAGGGATCCTACTTTATGGAATACCTGGAACAGGAAAGACACTTTTGGCCAAGGCAGTGGCTAATGAAAGCGGAGTTAATTTTTTATCCATTAAAGGGCCACAACTTATCAGCCGCTATGTTGGAGAGTCAGAGCGAGGGGTAAGAGAGATATTTAAGAAGGCAAAACAGGTAGCGCCAACAATACTTTTTATTGATGAGATAGATAGCCTTGTGCCCAGACGTGGTTCAGGTTCTACCGATTCTCATGTTACAGAAAGGGTAATAAGTCAATTTCTAACTGAGATGGATGGGATTGAAGAGCTTAAGGGAGTCGTTGTTTTAGCCGCTACTAACAGGTTAGATATAGTTGATCCTGCCATTTTACGGAGTGGTAGATTTGACCTCTTACTTGAGTTGCCTGTGCCAGATGAAAAAACCAGGGAAGAGATATTTAAGATACATACTAAGGATAAACCCCTTTCTAAAGACGTGGATTTGAAGAGTTTAGCCAAAGAGACCGAAGATAAAGTAGGTTCTGATATTGAATTTATCTGTCGTAAGGCCTCAATGCTGGCGATAAGAAAATTTATAGAAAATCCGAGAAATAAAGATGAACTCATTATTATTAAGAAGAAGCATTTCGAAGAGGCTATTAAGATAGTAAACGAACAGAAAAAAATGGGGGGAGAAGATGGCAAAGATTATTGAAAAAATTAAAAATCTCTTTAGTGGCAAGGTTGTCTTTAAATCAAAGTGTGGAGCAAAGAAAGAAGAGGCAAAACCAAAACAAGAAACCTCTTCCCAAGAAAAATCCGAAGAGAAAAAACAACAACCCTCAACATAAAAAAGTTAAGGGTTTCCATTTAGATGTTTGGACCTTAAAACAAGAGGTGCGATATGGGATTTGTAGAATTTGAATACCTATTAGTAATCAGTTTAGTAGTTTCATTGGTATTAGCATATTTGCCGAAGGTAAAGATTACACTCCCGGGAGGGATTACGACAAATATTATCGTTAGCTATATTGGAGCAAGGCTTGGTGCAGTTGTGTTTGGGAATTGGCTATTTTTAACCTTTCAGGGTATTAGTATTTTGCCAGCAATATTGGGAGCGATAGTCGCGATTCTCTTAGGCAAGGCCTGTGTAGAGTGCTCTAAGAAGTAAAACCAGATTAATTTTTTTTCTTGTATGACATTGCCTGAGGGAGAGGCGGTCTAGCCTTACCCTCAGGCGAAGAGGAGCATTGTGGCTGAAACAGAAAAATATATTTACGGAATTATAAATTCTAATGAAGCATTATACTTTGGTTCTTTTGGAACAACTGCATGTGAGGAGGTTTATACTATTCCTTATCAAGATATTTCAGTAGTAGTAAGTAACTCTGAAATGGTTGATTACACCATTTTACCCAAGGATGCAGTAGTCAGACATCTGTTTAAGCATCAGCAGGTAATCGAAAAAGTTATGGAGGGCTTTACAGTAATCCCCATGCGATTAGGAACATTTGCATATGATGAAGATGAAGTAAGATATATTTTGGCCAAAGCCTACCTAATGGTTAAGGACATATTTAATAAGATATCTGATAAAATCGAGATTGATGTTGTTGCCACTTGGGGTGATTTTGATTCCGTCCTTAAAGTGATTGGAGAAGAAAAGGAGATTAAGGGATTCAGAGAAAGTCTTTTAACCAATCCTAAAGAGATAACCGTAGACAACCAGATGAAAGTGGGAGCTATGGTCAAAAACCACTTATATAAAAAAAGAGAAAAATATACTCTAGAAATACAAACATCCCTAAGCAAAATTATCCAAGGAATCAAAGTTCATGAGCTTATGAATGATGAGATGGTCTTAAATACTGCCTTTTTAATAAATAAAACTAAACAGAAAGAATTTGATAAAAAAATAGAAAAACTAAATACAAAATTTAATAACGAGTTGAACTTTAGATGTGTTGGTCCGCTACCTCCTTATAGCTTTTACACACTCGAGATCAAGAAGTGGCAATTTGAAGAGATAGATTGGGCAAGAAGAAAACTTGGGCTCCAAAACAACTTTGCAACTAAAGATGAAATAAAAAAAGCCCATCAGACAATGGCGTTTACTTTTCACCCTGACAAAAATCCCAATACTTCTGGCATAGAGAGAGAATTCGATGAGATAACAAAGGCTTATAAATTGTTGTGTGAATATTGCGAGGGAGATAGTTGTTCTTTTAGTGAGGAAGAATTCAAAAAGAACGCAATATTAGTCAAGGTAAGAGATTGATATGGAAAAAGAAGGAAAATATATCTATTGTATTATCGCGACATCACAAGAGAGAAATTTTGGTCCTATTGGAATAGGTGAAAGAGGCGACGATGTCCTAACCATCGGCTATAATGACCTAAGCATGGTTATGAGCAATCATCCTATAGTTAAATTTGTTGTTAATCGAGAAAACATGTTAGCTCATGAGAAAGTAATTGAGGAAGTGATGAAGGAATTTGATGGTGTGCTTCCGGTCAGGTTTGGCACGATTGCATCCAGTGCCGATGAGATAAGGAATCTTTTGGACAGAAGATATAGAGAATTTAAGACGCTGTTACGAGATATGGACCACAAGGTAGAATTAGGTGTTAAAGGCATATGGAAGGATATGGATGTAATCTTTAAAAAAATTGTAGAAGAAAATAAAGGGATCAAGAAAACAAAAGAGAATATTCAGAACGATAAAGGTAAGAAAAATATTCAAGCCAAAATGGAGATTGGCAAGATGGTCGAGCATGCCTTAGCAATAAAGAAGGAAAAAGAGGCGGAAAGTATAGTAAATACCCTTAAAAGAGCAGCTTTTGATTATAAACTCAATAGAACCGCTGGTGATGAGATGTTTATGAATGCTGCTTTTTTGGTTGATAAAGGTAGAGAAAAAGAGTTTGATAATATAATGGTTGACTTAAGTAACAAATACAAAGATAGAATAAAGTTTATGTATGTAGGGCCTTTACCTGTATTTAACTTTGTCAATATTGTCATTTATCCTGAAGAGTGGGAGAAATAATGGGTCTATCAGGGACAGAGGCAGAGATTATAAATTGTGTTGCTAAGTTAAGACAGGCGACCAAAGACCAAATAAGAAGAGAGAGGTGGGTTTTTCGTTAGATTATATCGGTTTTTTATGCCGATATTTAGTCAGAAAAGGTTTCCTGAATTTCTCTGGCGGCTATTATTCTTTGGCAAAGGCAGGGATAAAGATACACCTAGAAGAAGAGCCAGAGATTGATAGAGCGTTACTTAAGGAAGTTGCTGGCGAGGTTAGCTCAACAGATCGGCAGAGAATTAAAAAAACAATAAAAGGTTAGACTTGTCCCAATTAGAGTATTTTCGATAGTGTGATATTGGGTTGCTCTGGCAAAAGGGTATATTGATAATACAGTAATAAAAAAACTTTAGCCGGATGAGCAACCCATGAGTAAGTTTAGCAGTATTTTCAGTCAATTACTGATGATTCCCTTAAGTAAGTTTCTTATTTACGGGATGAAGGCAAGAAATAGATGGAAGTAGCTTTAAAAGAAGGTAAATATATATACTGTATTATTGAATCAAATAAGCCTCGTTCTTTTGGTCCTTTAGGTATTGGTGGAAGGGCTGATGAGTTGTATACAGTCTGCTTCAATGGTCTTGCCGCTTGTGTGAGCAACTCTCCCATAATAAAGTATTCTTGTTTAAGGGATAATATGCTTGCCCATGAAATGGCAATTGAGGAGGTAATGAAGGAATATACAGTCTTGCCAGTTCGATTTAATACGATTGCTGATGATGAAGAAAAGGTAAAGAAGATATTAGAAATAGATCACGATAGGTTTATAGATGCATTGAAAAATATGGAAGGTAAGAAAGAACTGGGGCTTAAAGCCATATTTAAAGAAGAAATTATTTATAAAGATATATTAGAAAGGTATGAAGATATAAGGATATTAAAAGAAAAAATAGCTCTACTTTCACCCGAAAGAACATATTACCAACGTATGGAAATAGGAAGAATGGTGGAAGCATCTGTACAAAATGAAAGAGAGATCTGCAAAAAGGAGATATTGGATTCTTTAATACCTTTGGCAGAAGACAATAAAATCAATAATACCTATGGTGAGTTAATGATTTTAAGCGCCGCCTTTTTAGTCAACAGAGACAAAGAAGTAGAGTTTGACCGGAAGGTTGAGGAATTCAATACAAAATATGGTGATAAAATAAAATTTAAGTATGTGGGAACAATACCGCCATTTAATTTTGTAAATCTTGTCATTGAAACAGGAAAATATTAGATATGTTTTTAATCGATGACATATTACTTGCGCCTTTAAAGGGCGTGATTTGGATTGGGGAAAGGCTTAACGAGATAGCAGAAAAGGAATTCTCCGATGAGGGGCGTATAAAAGAGAAACTTATGGAATTGCAACTGAAATTCGAAATGGATGAAATAAGTGAAGAAGAGTATAATAGGCAGGAGAAAGAACTTTTAGAGCGCTTAAATGCAATTAGGAAAGCAAAGGAGGAGGTGTAAAATGGCTAATATTGAAGAGGCAAGAAAAGCAGTGGCAGAATTTTTAAGGAAAACTCTCAATGTTAAAGATGTAAAGGTAATTAAGACGGCAAAGGCTGGTGATGGCTGGGAAACTGAGGCTGAAGTATATGAAGAAAGCTCGTTCATAAAGTCACTCGGTCTTCCCACAAGAGTCCAGGATAGGAATATTTATGCGGTCAAACTAAATAGCAGTTTAGAAGTTGATTCCTATGAGCGCAAGGGTACAGAAGAGCAAGAGGAAAGATAAAAATGGAGGGATTATATCTTTATTGCATAAGAGAAAAAATAGAAGATGCTCCTGGAATTTCTGTAAAAGGAATTGATGGAAAGGGAGAGGTTTTTATCCTTGTTCATGGCCAGTTAGAAGCAGTGGTAAGCAAGGTTTCCTTAAAAGAATTCAGTTCTGAAGAGATTCAGAAAAAAGCCCAGGAAGACTTAAACTGGATTAAAGAAAAAGCCCTTCTCCATCAAAAGGTTATAGAAGAAGCAATGAAAAAGAACGATAAGCTCTTAGATCTAATTCCTATGAGGTTTGGGATCATCTTTAAAGAGGAAACAAAATTAAAACAGACTCTATATAAAGATTATACCAAGATTAAAGAAACATTAGAGAGAATTCGGGGAAAACAGGAATGGAGCCTAAAGGTGTATTTAAAAGACAAAGAAAAATTTGAAGAAGTGGTAAAAGAAAAGAATCCACTAATAAAGGAAAAGGAAAAAGAGATAACAAATTTACCTGAGGGTATGGCCTTTTTTATGGAAGAGGAGTTAAAAGAGGTTATCTTTAAAGAAGTAGATAAAGATTTAAACGATTTTGTAGAGGTTGTTTTTGAGGATTTTAAAAAGCAAGCCATGGATTCCGTTAAAAATAAGATTTTGGAAAAAGAATTAACCGGAAAACCTGAGCATATGATTTTAAACGCTGCCTATTTAATCCCTGAGGAAAAGGTTGAGAATTTTAAAAAAGAGGCTGAAATTCTCAATCAAAAGATACAAGAAAAAGGGATTTACCTTGAGTATAGCGGTCCTTGGCCACTTTATAATTTTACATCTTATTAAACTTATGATTAAAAAAACTGATAATGTAACATTAGTAGATGCCTTAGATAAGGTTTTAGAGAAAGGCGCAGTTATCACTGGGGATATAGTGATAAGGGTAGCTGATGTGGATCTTGTCTTTTTAGGCTTACGGCTTATCCTTACATCAATTTCCAAGGCCGAAGAACTGTCTGGCAAGAGTTTCAGTGATCCAGATAAAGAGTTTACCCCTGAAGATATAGAATATATACAGAAATTACAAAGGGAGATAAGAAGAGCCGAAGAAAATATTCCTAAACTTATTGATCTAGGCAATCCTAAAAAGACAGAACAAGGTTTAGCTAAATTAATTTTAACCCTTGTTGAACTTATAAGAAGACTTATGGAGAAAGAAGCCTATAGGAGAGTAAAGAGAGGAAAGTTATCCAATATAGAAATTCAAAAATTGGGATTAAGCCTTAAGGCTGTTCAAAAAAAGATAAAAGAAGTTCAGACAATCTTTGGTATTGAGGATGAAGAGCTAAATTTAGACTTAGGTCCTTTAGGAAATTTAATGTAGGAGAAAAAAGATGCATAAAGAAGGAGCTAAAATAAATTGTGTAACATTTCAAAAGCAAGAAAAGGTAATAAAGGATATTACTGATAAGATTAATATGGCTAAGGGAGTGCGAGAGAAAGCGATATTTGCCGAAGAATTACAGAAAGAAGTAGATATGCTTTTAACTTGTCCGGATTATGATGATAAAAAATTAGACTGTAAGAATTGTCGTTTCATTGCAAATTTGCGTAAGAAAACCTCATGTTTAATTATAAAAGCTAAAAAGTTAGTATAAGAAAGTCGGAGATAATCATGTCAGAACAAAAAATGATGCACGCCACAAATGCTACTAATCTTGCTGATATCTTAGAGCGGGTATTAGACAAGGGAATTGTAATTGCCGGAGATATCCAGATTAAAATTGCCGATGTTGAACTTTTAACGATAAAGATAAGGTTATTGGTTGCCTCTGTGGATAAGGCAATGGAGATGGGTATAAACTGGTGGCAAACTGATAGTTTTCTTTCCTCAAAAGCAAAAGAGGCTGAGATAGAAAATGAAAACACAGAGCTGAAAAAGAGATTAGGAAAATTAGAGGAGAAGATTAAAAGTGCATAAGGAGCAGAAAATGGAAATTAAAGATATTGTGGAAATTGCTAAGGCGGGGTTGGTTCAACTTACCGGATTTAGTTCTCCCACTGCGATAGGAATAAACAAAGAAGCGGATATATGGCACATTACTGTAGAAATAATAGAAAAACCTTCGGAAGCAGTTAATCTGGAGCTTCTTGGAATTTATGATGTCCGAATAGATGCTTCTGGAAATCTTCTTGGTTATGAGAAAATAAGGATGAGGAAGCGTGGTGATGTTCAAAAAGGGTAAATATGGGAACCCTTATTTAATAATTGTTCCTCCGGTTTACAGTATCTTAGATGACAATCATCGAACAAGAAAAGAAATAAGTAAGAGATTACTTGGATAAGAATAAAAGGCGGGTTTTTGAACATTTGCGACGTTCAAAGCAAATTCATGAAGGAATTGGGTTGTGAAAAGAGCATTCTTTCTCATAATTGGGCTTTTGGTTTTGCCTTCTGTTGCCCGGGCGGATGATTTTACCTTAAGTGGCTATACTGAGGTAGGGAAGAGATCCACGGCTGAAGATTACGAGGAAGAGGATCGAGGAGCTTGAGACAGAAGTTAAACGATTGAAAAGCGAAGAAATGTAAAGAAAATTTTATCATAGATACAAAGCTTGGATCAAAATTTCGTTGGGAGATAGATATATGACCGCTTCTGAAAAGAAGATAGTTAAAATCGTTAAGTGTTTTACAACTTGTCGAGTTCTAGGATGAATTTTCCAAAGCATGTGGAAGTCTCGCATCGATGACAGATGAGATTACATATAATCAGATTCTCTACTTTTCCAGTAACGCTTTCATATGTAAGACTGTCGTGAAATCATATGTGGATCAAGGTAAGCTGATATTAATACTTGAAGACTTAGAGAAAATAATAATAGATGGGAAAAAAGTCGATACGACCGGTCATGAAAAACGGATAAAGGAGATTATATCATTGGCAATAGAAAAGGGATTTAGTATTTACGAAAAGTCGGTGAAGCATTACGCAACTGATGTGGAAGGCGACAATATAATCGAGTATGTATTGATTAGGAAGTAACTTAATTTATTAATTTAGTGTTATGATATATGTTTGCCAATTGAAGTATATTTCCACACATTAACCGGGGAGATACTACCGAGTACAGGGAACATCACGAGCCGCCCGTTTCCGAAATAATTCCTTGAATCCCGGAGAACTCATAACTGAAGGGGGTGAAAGGTATGATTTATGTGGGGTTTTTACCGTTTTTGTATCTGTTAATCATCGGGATAGTAGTTTCTTTGATACTGTTTTTTGTGCCGAAGATCACGGTTAAACTTCCCGGAGGGTATCCCGTCAATTTAATTGCTGGCTATGTCGGTGCCTGGGTAGGAACGCCTGTATTTGGCAAATGGGAGTTTTTGACCCGCGGTGAGATAAGTATTATCCCTGCTATACTGGGTGCTATCGCGGCGATTCTCTTGGCTAATTCCTGTGCAGAATGCTGTAGGAAATATGGAGAAAAACAGACAGGACAACAAGGATAATCGCAAGAGAGATGAAGAGCAGCTCCACGGGGAAGGATATCTACACTTCCCCGTCTGTTTTATGGAATGATAGGTTACNATTTTACCACTGTGTTTTACAGTTTGAGTATAAGTATAGCAGGTGTACATTATACGACCACAACGCGATTTTCCAAACTGATTTTATTGATCTTATTGTATACTTATTTCATTACCATTTTTTAAACATGGTAGTTTAGTAATTATTTTTCATAATAGAGAATAAGTCTTATTCTGGGCTATGTAACTTGCTCGAAAACTCACTTAAGTGCGTTCATAGTCCACGTCTTAACAATAAAGAATAGACATATGAGCAATGTATATGTCGGTATTTATGTTACCAATGAAAAGATAGAGATCTATGTTCTCCCATCCGAGGAGTGCTGGGATGTAGGAAATGACCACGCGGGTATGGAAGAGATGGTTGAACGGCTGAGGGGGTTACATCCGAGACTTATTGTACTGAAAGTCGCTGGTGGAATGGAGACTTTGGTTGCAGCGACGCTCTATGCAGCGGGGCTACCTGTTGCCGTGGTAAATAACCAGCAGGTGCGAGATTTTGCCAATACGCTAAATATCTCGGACAGGTCTGATGTTGTCGATGCCCACACAATCGCCCGGTTTGCGAAGGAAACCTCACCCCAGTCCATTTCCCTCACCCAGGAACAGGAATTGATGTTTAGGGAATTAGTGAGGCGTCGACACCAGTTGGTTGAAATACAGACGGCGGAAGCCAAACGGTTGCAGCGGAACAACTCTCGGCAGGTTTCACAGAGCATTCACAATCTCATTAAAGCCATCGAGGCTGAAATAGATCAAATCGATCGTAAGGTTGATAAACATATCAAATTAACTCATATGCACAGCATAAGATAACCAAAAACGTATGACGATTTGTACTATGCTTTATGGTAGGTTAGATCGAAAATGGCGGTTCAAGAAATTTTAGATAGAGAGTTTATACTCTTCGGTGATAAGGGTGGTGTGGGTAAGACCACCTGTGCTATAGCGACGGCTCTTGCTATGAATCCGATGAAAACTTTACTGGTATCAACTGATCCTGCCCACTCTATAGAAGACTGCATCGGGCAGAAAATTGGAGATGAGATTACCAAGTTAGAAAAATGTGAACATCTTTATGCATTAGAAATATCCGCCGAGAAGACTCTTGAGAGGTTTAAGCACGATTATAGATGGCAAATGCTTCGTCTGTTGGAGACTACGGCTGGCATTGAGCATCTGACAAGAATGGAGAGGGAAAAATTGCTTTCTATTTCTGTGCCTGGTGCGGACGAGGTCATGGCTCTAAAACAATTGATGGATCTCATGCAGGAAAAAGTTTATGACAAGTATATCTTGGATACCGCTCCCACCGGTCACGCCCTACGTCTGCTTATGATGCCTGATATTTTTGATGAATGGATCAATATCTTTTACAATCTCAGAGAAAAACATCGATTTCACGAAAGAGCATTTACAAGACCTGACCGGGCAGACGAATTTTTGCTTTCGCTAAAAGAGAACAGTTCCCGGATAAGAGATTGGCTGCGATCGGATAGAACGGAGTTTGTGGTTGTCACCGCCGCAGAGGTCTTGGTGATAGAAGAAACAAAAGATCTGGTGAATCAACTCCGCTCATTCGGTATAAACGTCAGACATCTCATTATTAACAAACTTTTCCCCGATATAGAGTCCGAGTTTTCAAGGAGACGTCGGAACGAAGAACAGCGCTTAATTAAGGAAATTCGCGCTGCCTTTGACAAACTGGAACTAGTAGAGATTACCTTGGAAGCTATTGAACCAAGGGGCCTCGATAATCTTTACAAGTTTGCCAACATACTGTATGGATAGAGGATTATGTCGGGGTTTTCTTTCTCTATCACAAATTTAAGTATTTACGCTTATCGGCTTAAAACATCTTGCTTGACTTTTGGTATAAGAATATATATGTTTACACCAGTACAACAGGAAACACTTAAAACTGGAGGTAAGCATGAAAATCTATAATGAAATCAGTTTTTTGAGTTTCAAGAACGCTTTCAGGCAGAAGAAGACTGTTTTCAGTATCTGAAAAAGCTCCGATGGCCGGATGGGTTTGGCTGTCCCAAGTGTGGTCATACGAAAGCCTATTTTGCGAAAACGCGTAAGGTCTTTCAATGTATCAGTTGTCGACATCAGACCTCTGTAACGGCCCATACGATCTTTCATAGAACGCATGTACCGTTGAAAAATGGTTCTGGGCGATCTTTCTGGTCGGTACCGACAAGCGTGGGTGTTCCGCCAAACGACTTGAAAAGCTGATCGGCGTTCATTACGAAACCGCCTGGCTGATGATCCACAAAATACGGAAAGCCATGAAAGATCGTGACTCTTTCTATAAGTTGAATCATTTCATAGAGATGGATGATTCGTACTTTGGCGGTTCCGCTTCGGGTAAACGAGGGCGCGGTGCCACCAATAAATCGATTGTTGTTGTGGCGGTAGAGAATCGCGGGTACGCAGCCGGCTATGCCGCAATGGAGGTTGTCGAGAGTATGCACTCTAAGCATCTTAAAGATTTTGCATTTCGACATATTGAAGATGATCAAACTATAAAAACTGATGACTATCCCTCGTACAATGTACTTGATGAGGCTTTCCATCATCTCGGAGATATCGTTAAGCCTCAGGAAGCTATGGAAAAACTTCCGTGGGTACACATACTCATCGGCAATGTGAAAAGCTTTATTCGCGGTACATATCATGGAGTAAGCCATAAACATCTCCAAAGTTACCTTAATGAATTTTGTTATAGATTCAATCGTCGATTCAATGAATTCCAGATAACCGACAGACTGCTAACTGCTTGTCTGTATACTCCCAGCTTTACTTTTGCGGAGTTAACCCGATAAGCGTATAAGTATTTAATCATATAGTGTATGGAAAACAGAATTCAACTGAATCACTTCTGAGGGCTCAAGAGTTTCACTGCCCATCACCGTTTGCGATTAATAAGTTTTTCCAATCCTTCAGTCTCCAGTGTTGACATCTCTTCCGTTGAAGGTACTTATGGTAATCGCAAGTTTCCAGTTCATCAAGGTTTTTCTCCGATCAGTAATAGAATCCGACCATACGTCCCTGCTCGTGTTCGATACATCAAGTAGTTTACAATTCCAAAGCTTCATACTCTAAATCCCTCGTAACATAAAATATATGCAACTTTTCCCCGCTAATGTTTTCTTCTATATGTTCCGATAATATATACAGATATACCATGAAATTTTATTACATTTGGGAAATTTGAAAATATAAGTTTTGTGACAAAAATCACTGATAATGAATATGTAAAAAGTTATTATAACAATCTATTTTTTTTAACAAACATGTAAAAATTGATACACTTTTCGAATAAAATGGATACTAAACCACATTTTCCAAAATCAAAGGAATAATAGTGGTTAAAAAGGGGCATGCTGCCGCTTTTCTATTTTTACGGATCATGTGTTTTATCAGTCATTTGATATTTTGGACAAAAGCGACTATGAATACAAAGGAAGAAAAAATCGTTCAATATCGTTTAAAAGTCTTACAACTCGCCGAATCATTGGGAAATGTGTCCAAGGCATGTAAACTAATGGGGATGGGTCGTACCCAATTTTATAAATACAAACGTCGTTATGAGAAATATGGACTTGAAGGTCTTAAAAATCTCCCACCTATCCATAAATTTCATCCAAAGACAACATCTTCCAAGATTGAAAAAAAGATTTTATCGATATCTCATAATCATCCTCAATGGGGCTGTTATCGTATCAGTAATCATTCAAAAACCAAGGGTATCTCCGTTTCAGGTCCCACAATTCAAAAAAATACTCACAAAAAATGATCTGGGTACACAATATCAAAGAGCACTCAAACTACAGGAAAAATGGTTTACTGAAAAAATCACACTTACAGATGAACAAATATCGTTTATTGAAAAAATCAATCCTTGTTTTCGCGAGAAACACATAGAAAGCACTATACCCGGTGGATTGCTTGTCCATGATATCTTTTCTCTTGGCACATATAAAGATATTGGCGATATCTACATGCAGGTTGTGGTTGATATCTATTGCAGTTATACCTTTACCTATATCCACGCGGGAAAAACTCCTGAGGATGTAACGTTTATCATTATTAATAATGTTCTTCCCCAATATAGGGTTTGGAAAATCCCCATTAAAACAATCCTAACTAGTGACTGTCCAGAGTTTTATGGTGACCTCTCACATCCATATGAACGTTTATTGACACAGTTAAATATCGATCATATTACTAAAAGATTCAAGAGGACACAGATAAATGGCTTTGTTCAACACTTCTGTATAACCATTATGGATGAACTTTTACAAAAATTGATCCGTGAGTGGACACCTGACTCTATCCAAATCCTCTATGAAGAAGTGAATAATTGGGTAAGGTCTTATAATCACGAGAGACCCCATTATGGTTATCGAAATATGGGAAATAGGCCCATTGATTTGATTAATAGATTTATTAACACCCAATAAATTGTTCGTAATATCTAAGTCTGATAATTCTTTTCGAGCATCTCGATGAGTGTGCTATTTTTTTTTCACGTCAGTCATAGACAATTTTTTTAGGATAGTAATCACAATAGAGATGATAGTACAGGTTTGCCTTCTATGTCAGCCAATTACGCTAGAAAATTAGAAACACCATTATTATCAAAATGAGATGCGTTGAAAAACCATATAGATTTTCCTTAATCTTCTCCTTATTCCCAATCCCGGGGAAATCAACAGTTGAATAATATTTAGTGGATTATTATAGATTATCTGCCAAATAAACTTAATTTTGGGTACCAAACCACGGGATGGTAAATATCTGATAGATGCGCAATAATTCCGAAGCAGGAGGTAAATGATTCTTTTATTTGCCGCTTTACGTCGCTGTGAAAAACTCCATGCTTCCCATTTTTTAAAAACCGAATCATCGACCACTGCAAAGGGATCCATCCCCATATACCGAGAACATGCGTAAGACATCCCTTGAACAATGTTTGGAATATTTTCCTGCTTGGCTCTCATGGCAAGCAGATCAAAATTGAGAGAATATCCTTTTTTCATGATTAAGAACATTTCTATTGTATCACTCAGTCTTGGAAGTAATATCTTGTTGATCATGTCAGTTCTCATAAGTATCCAAGTATAATCAGTGATAGAGGGGACTGCTACCAATTCATTATGAAATGATAGCCTCTCAGCATCATCCCATATGTGAGGCATAACAAGGGATTTTGAAGCAACTAATTCATACGGTTCAGTATGAATCTCTATCCATCCCATCCATTGAGAATGAGAATATGGCTCGATATGATGGTGCTTTTGAAATGAGGAACGTTTACACACAGGCACATACCCAGCTGAGTAAAGGAGATGGCGTATTTTCTCTTCACAATGCAGGTCCACAAGCACATCGATATCTGATACATACCTGCACTCCAATGGGTATATGTCACGAATCAATCCCGCTGCCCCTTTAAGAAAGAGTAGTGGTATTTCAGCATCATTAAAAAGTTGGGCAAGCTTTACTATGTGTGAACGCAATAATAAATTTCTGGTTCTATTAACTTGCAAATAATCTTTCAATTTACCGCGAATATCAGCGGGAATCATCTCGCTCCGTTGTTCCAACAGCCAGCTAGCGATGTAGTAACTGATTCGTTCTTTTGCAGAAAGTTGAAATAAACGATGCAAGAATTCGCGGGTGGGGGAAGTTGGTTTGTAAGATGAACTTTTCAGAATATCAAACAAATAATATACAATCGGTTCAAGTGGTATATGCTGTTTCATTTCAAAATAACACGCAACCTTCTCATTGCATCCCAAGGATTACTGTAGGCAATCTCAAGTAATGAAGTATTTCTTAGTATGGTGAGTAAATTTTGGATAATGAGATCTTTTCTAATATTAAAATTAAATCCTTGCGGCAGTATTCTTCTCATTGCTTCCGTTTCTCCAATCTCACTAATTTCAGTGGATCCACTCTGTCGGACAGGAAATATTATATACTTCAGACGAGTTTTATCGGTATAGTAACGTCCTGAGGGTATGTAGAAAAAAACATAGGTAGTTTCGGGAGTTACTTTTAAATAAGGACAATCGACAGGTACAACAGCGGGCTGCATGTTCCATATATCAGCACATACTTTGAACGGACGAGGAAAACCATAAATCTGAGTATGTCTGTTCCCAACAATCGCAACATCATCTGTTAACGCTCTAAAACCTGATGTAATCGCTGTGAGTGCCAAAGTAGTTTTACCAATGCCATGCGGACCGACGAATAAAACTCCATTCCCCTGAAAATCAACACACGATGCGTGTAACTGCAAATTTTGTGAATATACTTCTTGAGATAGAAGTGTAAGACTGTATTCGAGATAAGCCGCTAAAGCTTTTTCATCAGAGCATTGAACAGAGCGCAGGGGTGTTTTGATAGAAAATCCCGAATCAAGAGAAGTAATATCCCAATAATGTGTTGGCTTTGCTGATGAAACATGCCAAGGTGAAAACATATTTTTAACAATGTCATTAATACTATCCGTATCCCACTGAATACAGACGTATGTTGAGTCGATTTTTAGATAAATTTCCATCGCTATATTTGAATAAGGTTTAATTGAAAGAAATTTGAAATTAAATCTTTGATAAAAACATCGATATTTTCTTCGGTATACCGTTGCTTTATTTCTTCAATAATTTCTGAAACTGTACGTTTACCATCACACAAATCAAAAACTTCACGTGCTGTTTCATTTAACGTATGTATTACATCGTCACATTGTATCACGATTCCATCAGCCATCTCAGTAATTTCTATATTACTGGCGCGTTTCGGAATCGAATAGTCAATCATTGATTTATTACCCCGGTGAAAGTGAAATCAAATTATTATGTACTTTATTCGGAAGGTATTCCCTCCAGTTGTCATAGGACCAGGTAGCAAAATAGTGAGCGATCTTTTCTTCGAAAGAGAGTTGATAGAGAGCCGGCCATATTTCTTGGGGACGCAGGGAGAATTCTCCCGGATCAATATCAAGAATTTTGTATAGGTAAAGGAGAATTGATTCAAATGGGAAAGGTATAATCATCCCCCGATATTCCTGCTCTGAGTGTAATTTTTGTTTCACTGATACCGTTTATCCACAATCAAAAAAAGCCATTGAATGGTCCCATTCTTGGGAAAAAGAATAATTCTCGATTAAGAGCTTTTTCCTTCCCCTGCCACTGTTATTACCAATTTGGCACTTTCGGTTCACTTGAAGCTTGAGCGTGTAGGTCTTTTACATTAAACGTAAGAATTGTTGGGATTACAAACACCGCCGCGTTTCTTACTTTTTTCAACATCTCCCGGCGATCATTAATTTTGACTTCCTGCTTCTTCTCTTCCATATTTCTCCATCCTTTCTTTAAGAATATTTTTCGTTTATTTCATCAAGGTAATCTTTCTTGACTGTTTCAGTCCGTTCGACTCCGCCACAACGATATAAACACCTGAAGCATAGCGTGATGCATTCCAAACCACATTGTGTGAGCCAGCCTTCATCTGTCCATTTACAAGCCTTTCCACAAGCTGTCCGTTCAGATTAAATATACTGACTTTAGCAGTTCCGGATACGGTGAGATTGAAGTTTATGGTCGTGGAGGGATTAAAGGGATTGGGCTGAATACCCGTGATTCCGAACGCTTTAGGAGTTTTCGCATCCACTACGGTGGGTAACTCTTTACTGGCTGTGAGGATAAAGGTCTTCACCGTATCCTTCGTCAATAAAACGGGGATTGTTTTATCACCGGCGATGGCATACGATTCTCCCGTCTTCGGATCGGTCAGCCTGAAGTCCATCCACTCCGGCACATTGAAAAACTCCTTCATGGATAATGCAGCATCTATACGTTCGTAGGAGGTTCCCAAATTCACACTCCAGGTATAGACGTCCTGCCCGGGATTGCGATAATCATAGGCCAGCGCTTCACGCTCCGGATTAGAGGGATCTTTCAACGCAAGGCTCACATAGGGTTCGGGCGGTGTCAGCTCAGAGGCAGTGAAAAAGTTCGGATTACCGCCTTCGGTCAAGATGACACCGGCGCGGTTATAGGTGTCGTAGGCTTTACCGTCGTTGGAAACGAGCTCGAGGCGGACGTGCCAGGTTTCAGTCTCGTCCGGCGGCAGAAAGGAAGCAATTTTACCAAGGGGGTTTATTTCATCCATTGATTGACTGAATTTGCAGTCACTCCATTTAATGCTGTACCAGTATGGATTCCCGACCTGGTGGAACGTCTTTGCGCTAGGGGTAATATTGGTTATTGGCAGTTTCATTTCATAATACCCGCTATTGCCAGAGGTTCCGAATCCTGTGACACTGATATCCTTGTTTACACCATATTTATGTTTGATAAAGAATCCACGGCCCGGCAAGAAATCTTCGGAATTACCATTATAATACTCCCCGTCCGTATATTGCCGTTTGTAAATACGCCAATTGTCCACATCTGCAAAGTTGTTATCATCAGGAAAGTTGTTATCATCAGGTAAAAGCCCGCCCGTCGAGAGATTGGATTTGGCGTTTCCACCAATAGAAGAAGCAAGCGGAGATGATATCAGGTACCACGTGTCAGAAGTGAGAGTCTTGGTCATGGGAGATGTCACAAAGGGGGGGCTGGTGTTCGCCGGGATCAGCAGGTTCACATCCTGCTTGACTGCGATGAAAAATCCTTCCCATGCAGGAATATCCGTCGTGTCGTTATACTGGTATATTTGAAACTGAGTTCCGTCATAGATATAAGCGGTTCCTTCAACCCATTCTGCAGTCACAGCTTCTGACAAAGTCTTTTGTGTTGTAGCCGCTGATTCCCCAATGGCAAAATCACTCATGGCAGAGATACCAATCGCTTGAGTGGTTGTCTCAGTCCTCGCTCCCGTTGTTGTGGCATGCCAAGTTCCATCATTTCGACGAACTAAAAAATTTTCAGTTGAAGCGCCATCGTCCACATCACCGGTGACAAAAGTGAAGGTGGCATTGTAAGTGTCATATTCCATGGCGCTGTTGGTCAGCGTCCATTTGCGATTCACACTCTTTGAGGAATTCAATCCGGAAGTGCCAATGTCCGCGTGATCACCCGCGGTCGTCTTTGCTATTACATCACCTGCGTTGCTCACATTGACAAACGTGATGTCAATCGGCGTGTAATTGCTCGCATCACCGATTTCAAATGTGCGCGCAACGTCCTCTCCCGTTGCAACATTTTTCTGCAAATTGCCAACAATGTGTCCGCTGGTTCTCGAGACACTTCCCGAAGAGCCTATGGCAAGTGTGTCAGAGTCGGTGGTGACATTTCCGCTGGTAAGCGTCAGCGTGCCGTTGACAGTGGCTGTACCTGCAAGACTAACTCCACTCGAGTTGTTGATGGAGAGATTTCCGTATGTGAGAGCGCTGACTGTTTGTGCAACTCCACTCCCAGCATATTCCACGGTCAAATTCGTAAGCGTTTTGTTTGCAATCGAGTATTGTGAACTGAAATCTGCTATGGCTTCAGTACGGGTTACCTGCACAGTGCCACTGCCGGTTAAAGTTCCTGCTCCGCTGAAAACAGCGGCTGCTGGCGGTGTCAGAGTCGCCCCGCTATCAATTTGGAGCGTCCCACTGACCGCCACGCTATTATCAGTGCCCGCACCGCCTAATGTAACCGCGTCAGCAGTATTACTAATCGTCAAATTGTTCACAGTTGCTGGAAGACCACTGCCGGTGTTCTGGGCCGCGGTGCCGTTGAATTCAAAATTCGCGCCTATACTCAAAGTATTTGTCTCTGTCGTTTGTACGGTTCCATTTACCCCACTTGTATGAGCGGTTTTAAGCGTCGCGCCACTTGAGAGCGTGAAATTGCCAGTACCGGTTATTTGGTATGTGCTGGCATTAAGCGTACCGTTGACGGTGAGCGTCGTCCCCGCATCACGGCTGACGCTGCCGCCCAAGGTGACCGTCGCGCCGCTCACGATTTCGACGGGATTGACGGAAGTCGGTACCACCCCTCCAACCCAAGTGGTGTCCGAACTCCAAAGCCCGCCGGTGGCCGTGCTGATAATCGTCGGGGCAGCATAGTAGGTAAAACTACTGGTGCTGGTAGCAGTGCCGCCTGATGTGGTCACCGAAACCGTGCCGGTGGAGCCAGTACCCACCACAGCCGTAATCTGGGTAAACGAGTTCACAGTGAAACCGGAGGCAGCGGTGCCACCAAACTTGACCGCAGTGGCACCGGTGAAATCGGTGCCGGTGATGGTCACCGAGGTACCGGTGCCACCCGATGTCGGTGTAAACGAACTAATCGTCGGGGCAGATGGCGTGTAATAGGTGATGACAATGTTAGGCGCATACGCAGCTAGACTCATAGTGGGTGGATTTGCACTGTTATCACTACCAAGCTTAACCCGATTGACTCCATAAGAGGTAAAATAGTATTGATGATAAGTTGTCTCCTTACTCCCGTCCTGTCCCCGGATAGATATTCTCAGATTATTACCACCAGTGTGCGAGAAAGGTGAGCTGAGGTGAATGGTTTTCCATCCCGGTCCGGTTGAGACAGCCAAATTACCGCTATAAACCTCAGTTCCGGGACCCTCCCAGCCTGAGGTAGAAAAGCTGCTAATAGAAACATCTTCCATCCAGACCTGGGTATTGTTCAACAGGTCGGCATCGGCTGTTTGATAGGCATAATAGTCAATTTCAGCAATCGTCCCACCGAAACCAAGCTCTGAATTCAAATACAATTGTTGATTTCTCATGTAATTGTATCTAATATCAAGAGGCTGAGTATCATAAGCAGTCCCGGTACCTATTTGAACTGCCCCGCTCGGCACACCTTCACCGGTAAAGGTAACCTGATCTACCCATCCACAATCGGAGCCACTACTTGTGGCTTCATCTTTGCGGTACTCCCATTTCAGTGCATGGTAGCCAACTGAAATAGAATAGGGCTTCTGTGCCCAGGCTGGACTGCCAGATATCTGGTCTTGCAGAACTCCATCAATATAGAAGCTAAGGAAGTCATAACTTGCTTCAGAACTCACCTTCCACCAGAAGGTCAGGTTTCCGGGTCCTTTAACCACGGTTCGAAGATACGAAGCCTGCCGATGACTTACCGCTCCACTTTGGGCAGCGTCGATACCATCATAAGTAGTAGTATTCTGCCAATCCCAGGTGGCATTGCCACCGGTTGCCCAGGTAAGCGAGGTATTATCCAATGCATCGGCTAAGGTGTATGGTGAGGTAAAACTTATTACCCAGTAAGGGGGGTAAGTGGCTGAATAACTGTGCATTTCATTTGAATTTGACGTACCATCCGGTTGCGCAAATCCCACGGCAAACCAGTTATTTGCAAGGTTATTCTGCATATCTGTACAGGCTTGAGCGCTAAGGGATACAGTTATCCACCCAGTAGATAAAGCGGGTTGGGTAGCGTACACTGTGCCACCACTACAGGCGCTGTAGAGACTACTAGCGGTGCCTTCCGAAGAAGGCTTGGTTGTGCTATTGTACTTGCTTATATTGTAGTTACCACTCCCGCCGGCTGCCATAACATAGTACCATAAGGTGATGGAATTAATGGTGCTGCCGTCCGGGATGGAGCTCGTATTACACTCCACGGCAGTCCTCTTGTAAGGAGACGAGTATGTACGCCAGAGCATGTGACTCGTATCCCAATTGCCATCGTTCCCGGCACATCTGGTGGCACTGGTATAGTTGGAGTAAAGCGTAGTTCGCGACGCTGCCTGAACCGGCTGGGGTAAAGCTACGATGGAGACAACAGCCAGCAATATCATTACCAGAGAGATACATATTGTTTTAAGCCACTTCGTAAGTATCACCATGAATGTATTCCCCTTCCATTTTTGCATAACCATTCTAAGAAACCGCCGGCTGATTTGGCTACCATAATAGACGTATTCACCAGAGAGATAAAAGGATTCAATGCTTTAATCAGCCATAACAACCAGTTAATCGTTAATGCCTTATTGCAGGCTGCAAGCAATCATCCTTTACCGGAAATAATCCATTCAGTCCAGGGAAGAGAATATACCTCCAAAGATTACCTTAATCTTGTTAAGTCATTCGGGATTAAAATATCTCTATCCAATAAGGGATGCCCTTGGGAGAACGGATACCAAGAAGCCTTTTATTCCCAGTTTAAGATAGACCTGGGAGATCCTAACCAATTTGATACCTTAGGAGAATTGGTATATAATATCTACAGAACCATCTATTCCTACAATAATACCCGTATCCATTCCGCCTTAAAGATGCCTCCCAATATGTTTGCTGAAAGGTTTAAAATACAAAGGTCGGAATGCGTAATTCGTGTCTGAAGAAATGGGTACCGTGCATTAATGAAATAAGTTGCCATGATTCAAATCTCCATTTTTGCATTGAAAGTCGTATGTCCGACTTTCTGTGTTGGTTTTATAAAAATCTTTTTCCTATTTCACGATGACCATCTTTCTCATCTTGTGTGGTTTTAACTTCCGAGTGCAACACAGGCGAAGCCGTTTGATGCGCTTTTAAAAATATATCATGGTATTAAAAAGAAAGCATTTTGTGGTTCAAATTGCTCCATGACAAAGGCTATTTTCTCTTTGTTGACTTATTGCAGGTTCATCTTTTTAGAAAGTATTACCTGAACAGGCCGTAATCAATGACAATACTTTTGCGATAACCCCAGGAAGAGTCATACCACTGTGCATAAGAAGGAGTGGCTGAAAATAATAACACTGTTATGAAAAAACATAAAAACTACCAACATTTTCTGTTCATAATTTTAGCTCCATTGCACGGCAGAGTTTACTATTCACCAAAATCATGAATAAGTATATATATTCATATATAAATATATAG
>AQSL01000145.1 GCA_000403035.1 Candidatus Latescibacter anaerobius SCGC AAA252-E07
TTGTTGCTGTCAAGGGCTTGTAAATCAAGGCTTCGCGTTGAGCCTTGACATCTTGAATCCTAAACCTTATCGTTTTTCACAACGCTTTTAAAGGGTGAATAAAATTAATCATTTATATGGACCGGTTCCTTCACGGCGGCTTGGATTATCACTTGGAATAGATGTTGTTCCTATGAAGACCTGCAGTCTTTCATGTATATACTGCCAGGTGGGAGAAACTCCTCAAACAACACTTTTAAGGCGTGAATATATTTCTGCAAAGAAAATATTGAAGGAGCTTGAGGTTCGATTACAAACAGGTACTAAGCCGGACTGGCTGACATTCTCCGGTTCCGGAGAGCCGACCCTGAATTCCGGTATAGGAACGATAATTAAGGGTATCAGGGAATTAACAACTATTCCCGTTTGCGTAATCACGAATGGAACATTACTGTGGGATCCGCAGGTTCGGAAGGATATAATTGATGCCGATGCCGTTATGCCCTCGCTCGATAGTGCGATAGAAACGACGTTTCAAAGGGTTTGTCGGCCCCATCCCGATTTAAAGATTGACCGGATTATTGAGGGTCTCGTTGATTTCAGAAAAATGTTTCGAGGGAAAATCTGGCTTGAAATTTTACTGGTAGAAGGTATCAACGATTCGCCGGGGGAACTTGAAGCTCTCCGTAAAGCCGCGGTTCGGATTTCACCTGATTCGATACAGCTCAATACAGTTGTGAGGCCTCCAGCCGAGATAGATGCAAAACCGGTTTCATGGGAACGATTGGAGAAAATCAAAGAATTCTTTGGTGAAGATGCTGAAATTATTGCATCTTATAAAAATGTTGCAAAGAAGTCGGAAAAAATAATAACTGATGATGTTCTTGCGTACTTAAAAAGAAGACCTGGAAGTATTGATGATATTTCTGAAGCACTATGTGGAGAAAAAGCTTCTGTAGAAAAAATTCTTGAAACCCTCAATCAGTCTGGCAAAATTAGAGTGAATGAATGTTTTGGAAAATATTTCTGGGAATTTATTGAGAAATGAAAAAAATGTACTGGTAAGTATGATGTCTTTTAATATATTATTATATAAATGATAGTATAACTTTTTTGTGCCTTATACATACTTTATTTTCGAGGGCTCTGAAATGGTTGGTAATCCCTCCACTAAAATTATTGTTGTGGATGATAATACGGATAATAGAAACAAGGTAATATCATCTTTGGGATCAAGTGATTATAGTTGCTTTGCGGCAGATAATATGGATTCCGCTATTGATATTTTAGAACGTGAACCGATTAAGCTTGTAATTTTTATTCTTAACGATAAGGAACAAGATAGTAGAAAAATAATAGAAGAAATAAAGAAGAAAAAAACTGATGTTGGAGTGATTATGGTAACTGATAGTGAGGTTTACCAAAATGTTTTTGATGCATCAAAATCATTCCCTGACAATATTCTTTTCAAACCGGTAGATTTAAATAAACTTCCTTATGTTTTAGCTTATACGATTGAGAAGCATAAGATTAATTTGCACAACAGAGAACATATAAAAGATATTGAACGTACGTTAGAGAATTCAACAAAAGAACTGGATAAGTTCAATGAAGTCCTTGAGCAGAATTTTATTGACACCATAAAAACATTTGTCGGGCTTCTTGAAACCCGGGATCAGCATTTGGGCAGCCACTGTAAAAGAGTTGCAACATTCAGCCGTGCTCTCTGTGAACAGTATGATTTAAAAGAACGTGTGAAACGTGATATTGAAATCGGTGCCTTATTGCATGATATCGGAAAGATGGGTATTTCCGATCAAATTCTTATGAAAACCCAGAGCTTTTTTTCAAAGACTCAACTAACCCTCAAGGAACGCAGTATATATCAAAAACATCCGATAATTGGCAGTGAGGCTGTCGGGATGATGAATATGCTCAGTAATGTCGGGGATTATATTAAATATCATCATGAGCGGTTTGATGGTACCGGTTATCCTGATGGCCTGACCGGATTTTATATTCCGCTGGGTGCCAGAATAATAAGTGTGGCGGATGCATATGAAAAAATTGTTTTCGGCGTTGATAAGAAGAAACAATCTGAAGCAGAAATACTGTTTCTGAGATTTCTTACTAAACATAAGGGTAAAATATTTGATCCTGAAGCATCGGATAATATGATCGCATATATAAAGGAGATAAAAACAAAGGAATATTCAAAAGAAAAGCGGGTATCTATTTCAGATCTCACGCCCGGCATGATTCTTGCCAGAGATTTGTATTCGAAAAGCGGTGTGCTGGTTATTTCCCAGTATGAAAAAGTTACGGGAAATGATGTCGAGCGTATTAGTCGCTTCTTGACATCAGATATGATAATCGACAGTATTTATATTTACGAAACGACTGAAAAATCAAGGCAGGCCAAGAAGAAAATTTCAAAAGTTAGTGCCGTAAATGGAAAAAGCGATGTAGGTGTTTTAAATTTTGAAAAAGTATGCAAAGCTATCGACTCTGTCATGGAGATTCGTACTCTTCCTGAAGTACATAATTCTATAATGAAATTTATTTCCGATACAAAAAGTACGAAAGAAGACATCGCGAATATTCTCAAAAGAGACCCTGTTATTGCCTTAACAGTTTTACGGTTTGCTAATTCACCCCTCTTCGGATTCTCAAACAAGGTAACGACTGTTGAGGAAGCATGCTCAATTCTGGGATACAACGAAACCCGAAATATTGTAACCGCGGTTAAGGCTTTTGAAGAAGAAGACTATGAATCGAATATATTTAACCGTAAAGCGTTTTGGAATCATATGGTCGGATGCGGCTGTGTTTGCAAGATTATTGCAAAGCATATCGATGCAAAAACAATTGATGAATATTATACTGCAGGATTATTGCATGATATTGGAAAACTGATTGCCGATCAACTCTTCCCGGATCAGTATAGAAAAGTAATCCAGAAAGTTACCAAGGAATCAATATTCTACAGAAAAGCAGAGCGGCTGGTCTTTGGACAAACTCATGTGGAAATTGGTGAATATTTTTTAAATCATTGGAAAATACCTGATATTATCATTGATGCTGTAAGAAATCACCATTCTCCTATGGACAGTAAAATTGATCCGGTTCTTGCCTCCGCCGTACATCTTTCTGATATTATTGCTCATTTCCTCCATATCGGGGAAAGCGGTGAAAAAGCTGTACCCAAACTTGAAGGATTTGCAGAACAAAAACTGGGTATCACTCTCTCTAATCTGGAAGTTCTTCTCCCGGAAATTGACGAGGAATTAAAACAAAGTCAAGAAATCCTGTTTCGCTGAAACCAACTGCAAAATTATTAACTTTAATATGTTCAAATTGCTTGAAATATAGAACTTTAGAATGGCCTGTTTGTATCTTTTTTCACCACTGAGATAACAATTTATAGAGTTGAGATTGTATATGCTGGTTATTATGAATAATGATGCAAGTGTCGAGGAAATTGATGCGGTAAATAATATAATTCAAGAAATGGGTTTTAACCCAAAAGCTGTGCCGGGTGTACAGCGAACGACAATATGTGTTTTAGGTAATGAGGATCGTGTTGACGCTTCACATATTGTAACATTGCCGGGAGTAAAAGAGATTATCCATGTTACAAAACCGTATAAACTTGTCTCACGTGAAGGTGATAAAGAATCAATTATTGTCAAAGTTGGCAATTGTGAATTTGGTGGAGCGACTGTTCCTGTCATAGCGGGTCCCTGTGCTGTTGAGGATAGAGTTCAGTATCTTGAAATTGCTCACATGGTAAAAGATGCCGGTGCTTCGGCGCTGCGCGGCGGTGCATTTAAACCTCGTACATCACCGTATACGTTTCAGGGGCTGGGAGTAAAAGGTCTGGAAATTCTTGCTGAAGCCCGTGAGAAGACTGGTCTGCCGGTATGTACCGAAGTTATGGATACCGAGCATGTGGAAATTGTCGCCGAGTATACCGATATCATTCAAATCGGCACAAGAAATATGCAGAACTTCTCATTGCTAAAAAAGGTAGGCCGGCAGAATAAACCCGTACTCCTCAAAAGGGGTATGTCGGCAACAATAAACGAATTGCTCATGGCCTCAGAATATATTATCAGTAGTGGCAACTGGAATGTAATACTCTGTGAAAGAGGTATAAGGACTTTTGAAGAACAAACGAGAAATAATCTCGATCTGTCTGCTATTCCAATTATTCATGAATTAGCCCGTCTTCCGATTATTGTTGATCCGAGCCACGCAAGCGGGAAGCGTCTCTATGTTCCTCCTTTATCAAAGGCGGCCGTTGCGGTCGGCGCGGATGGACTTATAATTGAAGTTCACCCCGATCCCGATAAAGCTCTTTCCGATGGAGTGCAATCTTTAACGCCGGAAGGTTTCAAAAAACTTGTACAAGATATCAGGATTATTGCTGAATCGGTTGGTCGGAAAATATAATTAAAAATACCACGATAGTATCTTCAGTGACAATCAGTAATTTTTATGTTGTTTGTTTTTTAGGAAGCTGTCATGATTGAAACAGTCCCGCGCATGATGGACTACCTCAAAATTTCCGAGAAAGATGAAAAAGACATTACGAAAGTCGGGAAGCTTTACCCGTGGAGATTAACAGAATATTACGCTTCCCTGATGAATCCTCAAGACAGCACCTGTCCTATACGACTTCAAGCTGTTCCAAGCATTTTAGAACTTGATCATACCTGTGGCGAACAAGACCCGCTGTGTGAAGAAGCCAATTCACCTGTACCAGGCATAATTCGTGTTTATCCTGATCGGATTGCTGTTATTGTCACAACCCGCTGTCCGGTTTATTGCAGATTTTGTCTGCGCAAGCGTTTTGAACGTGACAGAAAAGATGATTTGCAGGGGAAGAAACTTCAAGCGGTTATCTCATATATCAGAAATAATACCTCGATCAGGGATGTTTTGCTGACCGGCGGCGATCCGTTCATGATGAGTGACAGCGAACTGGATGAAATACTGGGTGAACTTTCATCTATCGAACATGTGGATATTATTCGTATCGGCACACGGACGCCCTGCACATGGCCGGAAAGAATTACCGAATCTCTGGCGAAAATGCTTTCTTCCCACCATCCGGTTTGGATAAATACACATTTTAACCATCCGGCAGAGATTACTCCCGATTCAGAACGTGCACTTGGTATTTTACTTGAAAAAGGTATTCCTATCGGTAATCAATCGGTACTTTTACGGGGTGTAAATGATTCTGTTGAAGTAATGATGGAGCTCGTAAAAAAACTTGTGAAAACAAGGGTCAGACCATATTATCTTTACCAGGCACAAAACCTTGCAGGTACCCAACATTTTATTGTTACCATTGAAAAAGGTCTCGATATTATCAGGGGTTTACGAGGATATACCACAGGATTCGCCGTTCCGCAATATGTTCTGGATACGCCGTATGGTAAAATCCCCCTGAATCCGGATTACTTGAAGGGCCGTAAGGGAGATTATGTAGAGTTGAGAAGTTATAATGGGAAAGTTTGGAGGGAACTAAATCCTTTAAAGTAATTTCGTAAGCTGCTGGTGAGTTTTCTAAAAGAAATGTATCTTATCTTCTTACCCTGTTTTTCTGTGTTCGGAGAAGAAGAATATATTGGCCGGAATATTCAAAAATTACGAAGGATAATGGAGAAAAAATTTTTAAAAAAAAATCCTGTTTGTAATTTATCTATAAATACTATAAGTTAGGAGTTAATGGGTAACTATGAATAATGAGAATGTACTACACGTGATAAGCAATAATATGTTATAATTTTTACATAGTTTGGTACGACCGGAATGGAAAAAAATGATATCTAATATTGAATTGCTTCGTAAAATATCAAAAATTGCTGAGGATGATGGCAGGTTCAGTAAAGAAGGTTTTTTATTTATTTTAGCCGCACTTGAGTATACCATATCAAAACTACCGGAAAGAAGGCATCTGACCGGAGAGGAATTCTCGCGAGGTATCGCTGAATATGCTCGTGAGCAATACGGATATTTGGCAAAAACAGTTTTAAATAACTGGGGCATTACTGAAACTCTCGATTATGGGGAAATTGTATATCTCCTAATTAATCAAGGTCTTATGAGTAAAACTGAAGATGATAAAAAAGAAGATTTTCGAAATGTATATAATTTTAATAACGAATTTGCCTGGGAAAAATCAAAACCGAATGAGTTTCCGGAGAGGTTTTAATACTGATGTTTGCACGAGTTTTTTCTGCTGCCATTTTGGGAGTGGAAGCTTACGTTGTTGAGGTTGAAACCGATCTTGACAATAAACTTCCCTCATTTACCGTTGTTGGTCTGGGTGAGGGAGCAGTCAAAGAGAGTAAAGAGAGAGTTTCATCAGCAATAAAAAATTCCGGTTATTTTCTCCCTCAGAAACGTGTGACAATAAATCTGGCTCCCGCAGATATAAGAAAGGAAGGTTCCGCCTTTGATCTTCCCATGGCGATAGGCATTCTCGGAGCTGATGGAATAATCCCGCTGGAGGTTCTTGATAAATATGTAATGGTGGGAGAGTTGTCGCTTGATGGTATTCTCAGGCATATTCCCGGTATACTGCCTATTACTATTTCGGTAAAGGATGCCGGTTATAAAGGTATTATTGTCCCGAAAGATAATGCAAAAGAAGCCTCGCTTGTTGAAGGCATCGATATATATCCCGCTTTGAATCTGAATGAAGTTGTTAATTTTCTCTGCGATAAAAAGACAATTGTGAGGCATGAATGCGAAAGCATCGATTCGCTCATTGAAGAACGATACTGGGACATCGATTTCTCTGATGTGAAAGGACAGGCGCATGTAAAGAGGGCCATCGAGGTTGCAGCCGCCGGTGGGCATAACATACTGATGATAGGTCCGCCTGGTTCGGGCAAAACCATGCTTGCCCACAGAATGCCCTCGATTCTTCCGGAAATGACCAAGGAAGAAGCGCTGGAGACGACAAAAATTCATTCTGTTGCCGGTGTGCTGCAGGATGGAAATTATTTAGTTGTGAATCGTCCTTTCAGGTCTCCCCATCATACCATTTCAGATGTCGCACTGATTGGCGGCGGAACATATCCCAGGCCCGGTGAGGTAAGCATGGCGCATAACGGAGTGCTCTTTATTGATGAGATTCCCGAACTCGGCAAGAAAAGCATCGAATCCCTCCGTCAGCCGATTGAGGATGGTTCAGTCTATATTTCACGGGCAGTATATTCTGTGAAATATCCAGCGAGATTTATGCTGGTAACTGCAATGAATCCCTGCCCGTGCGGTTTTTTGACAGACCCTTCACATGAGTGTACATGCACTCCATATACGGTGCAGCGCTATATGGCAAAGGTTTCCGGCCCTATCCTCGACAGGATAGACATCCATATTGAGGTACCGGCCGTCCGTTACCGTGATCTCGCCGATGATTCGCATCATGTTGAAAAATCACAAGATATCCGCAGACGTGTTAACAGAGCCAGGGATATTCAGAAGAGCCGCTATAAACAGTTAAAGGGAATTTATTGTAATGCTCAACTGAAACCGCGTTCAGTAAAACAGTACTGCAGTCTCGATGGGGAGAGTGAAAACATTTTACGGCGGGCGATAGATTCTTTCGGTTTTTCGGCGCGTGCCTATCACAGAATTCTTAAAGTTTCAAGGACTATTGCCGATCTTGACGGCGAAAAAAGCATTTGTGCACGACATATTTCTGAAGCCGTACAGTACAGAACACTTGACAGGAATATCTGGTTGAAGTAGCTTATAGGTTAAGATATATTGGTAAAACTCTTTTTCAGGCAGTAAGATGCTTAAAGGTAAGGACACAGATTCGCAGGTAAGAGTACTTCTCTTTGAACGCGATCCGGCAACAATTAAAATTGTGCAGAACACCATGACAGAGCTTGGGTACTTTATGGAACCGGTCATGAATGTATTTTCCGGTTTGAAAAATATCAAGTCCGATCCTCCTGAGGTTGTCATTGCCAATTTTGATTTTCCCGACCTCGCAGGTCTTGATTTACTTAAGAAAATGAGTGAACTTGGCTATACTGTTCCGGTAATACTGTACGGGGTGAAATCCGATGAAAATATATTGAATTCATTTCGCAGCGGTGCTGCTGATTACTGGATGAAACCATTGCTCGGTGATGAGATGAAAGAAAGAATCAGTCATGTTGTCAATACTGTACCGAGCGGTTATGATAAGATCGAATTTCAGTCTCTTATGGAAAACCTCGAACGTGAAAAAAAAGAGCTGAAAAGTCTTTTAAAAATAACCTCTTCTCTGAATGTTTCCGGCGATACAAAAATAAGTTTGAATCATCTCACCGATCTTGCAGCTGAAATTATGAATTGTGAAGCTGCGAGTATCATGCTTATTAATGAGAGTGAAAATGTTCTTGAGTTCGTTGTTGCATCCGGTGAAAAAAAACATAAACTTGAAACCATCAAAGTTCCGTTGGGTGAAGGAATTGCCGGCTGGGTTGCAGAGCATGGGAAACCGCAGATTGTCAATGATACAAAAAATGATACGCGTTTTACCGGGCTTGTTGATAAACAATCGGGTTTTGAAACACGTCAGATTATTGCCGTTCCGATGATTTTGGATTCTGATACCATCGGTGTTTTGGAAGTCATAAACTCCATGGATTACCGTGATTTTAATGATGACGATTTACGCGTTCTTAACGACATGTCAGAACGTATGGCTACTGTCATTGCCGCCACAAGAAAAATCGAAGGGCAGCAGAATTTCTTTATTCAAGCAACGAATATTTTGGTCAAGTCCATTGAAAAAAAGGATATATATGCGGAGGGACATTCATGGAAAGTTGCCGAATACTGTCACAAAATTGCTACAGAAATGCGCCTTCCCAGGAATGTAAAAAATAAGCTTCATTTTGGCGCTCTATTGCATGATATCGGAAAGCTGACCATGCCATCCTATATTTTTAATAAGCGGGTATTATCGGATAGGGAAAAAGAATTAATTCGTCAGCATCCTATTCAGGGAGCAAAACTTCTCGAATCAATCATGCTCTGGAAATCGGTGGCGCCCTGTGTTCTTTACCACCATGAATCATTTGACGGCGGCGGTTATCCCTTTGGACGGTCTGGCGATTCAATTCCGGTTTGTGCAAAGATAATCAACCTTACGGAAGCTTTCGGCGTTATGAGATCACCGAATTCATACAAGAAGCAGATGACGCTGAAAGAAACTATCCTTGAAATCATGAGGATGTCCGGAAGACAGTTCGATCCGGAAATTGTGAAAATATTTATTAAAATTCTCGAACGAGAAAATACGCCGCGTTGAATGATAAGATATTCCGTATATACGGTCAATATCTATCCCCGAGCTATATTTTAATGTTAAAATATGCATACCTTCAAAATATCTGCAGTAGTATTAAACTTTTCAAACGTTCTATGCGTCAATATTTACGAAAATGCATTGATGAATCAGAAAGAATAAGTGTTTGAATATATTAATGGCAGGCAAACCAGATCAAAGTACAGAAATAAATAAAACTGATTGCGAACTGATAAAAGATTTCAAAAAGGGCGATGAGAGTGCATTTTCTCAGATTGTCCTCCGTTATCAGAAGCGTCTTATCCAGGTTGCGACCGCAGTTTTGAATAATGAGGACGAGGCCATGGATATGGTACAGGAAACGTTTGTAAAAGCTTATTTTAATCTAAAATCTTTCAGGGAAGAATCGACCCTTTATACATGGCTCTATCGGATTCTCTATAATTTTTGTATCAGTTCACTCCGGAGGAAAAAAATTGTCCCTTTTTTATCATTTGACACCGAAAGAGAGGATTTTCATTTTCCTTCACACAGTCCCGATCCTGAAGATGAATTCGAACGTAAGGAAATCATGTCGGCAGTTAAGAACGCTTTAAAAGAATTACCGGTTAAACAGCGTATGGTTTTTGCAATGAAACAGTTCAATGATTTGAAACATGATGAAATCGCCGAGGCAATGGGATTAACCGTGGGAGCGGTAAAAGCTTCGTACTTCCATGCGGTGAGAAAACTGAGAGAAAAGCTTAAACATTACAGAGGCAATTATGAAGTGTGAAAAAGTTAAAGAACTCCTGCCCTTCATTGATGATGGCTCTGTTGGGCAGAATATGGTAAATGCAGTAAAAGCTCATCTGGAACAATGCACGGAATGCCGGAAGGAATATGATGAGACCAACTTTGTTGTTAAAATGGTGAAATCGGCGATCGCTGAGTATGGAGAACGTCCTTATCCGGATTTATTAGAAAATGTGCAAAGGAGAATCATCGAGCGGAAAAGAGCAAAAAGTGCCCGTAAATGGATGTTTTCGGCAGCGGCTGCAGTTTTGTTCGCCGTATCGGTGTCAATGTACGGTCTTCTGACAAGAACGGTAACTCAACCTGTTCCCTTTGAAATAACAGCAATTGAGCCGAATGAAGAATTCTTCACGTATGTTGCCGAGAGATATCTCGATAGTTATGATCTCCTTGAACTGGTGAACGGTGTCGATACTATCGATACTTATGAACTGGATAATTTGCTTTTAAGCGATGAATATATTGATATTTCTGTATATGAAATTTTTGAAACGCTGGACACTGACAATCTGGCTGATATTTTGAAGGAAGGTAGGTGATAGAGGTATGAAAAAATGCTGTTTACTTCTTTTTGTGTTCACGATAGTTCTTTTTGGCAGTGAAGCCATTTTGACAGCACAGGAAGTAACACCAAAAGATCAAATGCCTATGCATAATGCTGATAACTCCAGGCATCAAAAAATGCGTGCTATGATGAGATGGAGACTTGTTGAATATCTTGATCTTAACGAAGAACAGTCGGCGAATTTTTTCCCGATTATGAAAGAATCGGATGAAACCCATGATAAAATTATCAAAGAACGCAAGGAAATAGTTCGAAACATCATGGATACTGTCGATGATACGTCGGTTTCCGTTAAAGAAATAAAGAAATATGTTAACAGGCTCGAAACATTAAAAAATGAAATGCAGAAGGCGCATAACAATTTTCTTAAAAAATCGGAAAAGATTCTTGATGACCGCCAGTATATAAAACTGTTGATTTTCGAGGACAAGATTAAAGAGGATTTGTTCCTGCAGTACAGGGATAGGCGGGCAAGGGATAAAAGCAGAAATGATTAAAAAAGTGAACCTGAGAATAGAAAGTAATGTACCGGAAAGCGTGAAGAGAATAGATTAATTGTAATACATGCCGGAATGCTATATTTTTTCCATTATATCGGATTGGATCCATCCTCCTGCACCGCTTTGTAAGCGTATGAGGTTCCATGAATCCTGGTGACGTTCGATGACAACTTTTGTACCTTCATGTATGGTGAAAATATGGGTGTTTTCGTTGCCGGGTCCTGAATAAGCGTTGGCCTCATCGGACATTATAATTGCCTCTGTAACCGTTTTCATTTTCTGAAGTTTGTGTATAAACGCCCCTGTCGAAACAATAAAAAACAATCCACACAAAAGCGCAATTCCAACGAATACCGTTCTTTTCCAGCTCTTGAGAAACAGAACCCCGGAAGCGAATATCATGGCACATGCGAACATAATTCCCGACAACACGGCAGCGGAATTAATATTTATTGAATCATAATACCCTGACAGAAATGCAATGACTACATTGTCAACTGTCTGCTCCCTGTCTTTTTTGATACTGGTAAGGAATGCGAGATTAGCTCTGGCATCAGGGTCGGAAGGGGCAAGCTTGAGAGATTTTTCAAGATACAGGATTGCCCTGCCCAATGAACCGCTTCTGTATGCCGCATTTGAGGCATTATAGTACAGGTCGGGATGGTATATACCCTTTTCAAGAATGCTTTCGTACATATCGAGAGCTTCTTTGAATTGACCGTTCTGGTATACTTTCCCCGCCTGGTTGTAAAGGTCGACATTCCCATTTTCAATATCTGAATCTGAAGCGTGTACTCCCGGAACGGCGAACAATAACATGAACACCATGATAACATGCGATAGTAACATACAATTTCTCATAAACTATCTCTCAGTTGTGAAAGTATATCACGGGTATCGTTTAGAATCGTTTCTTGGGTCTCACGGCCTGTTCCGATTGAGGCAAACCGTACATAATCACACATTTCCATCGTTCTCCTGACACGTTCCGCAAGTTTGGGTTGTATACCGTTATCATTCATGATTTTTTCCAGATCGGTTGATGTCAGGGTGCCGGTATCAATATTCAGCATATCCGCTATATAGCATGTTATGCTCTCATGCAGTTTCCCGCAAAAGCTCTTAATATCGCTTTCCCGTAACATTTTTGAGGCTTCATTGAGCCGTTTATGAGCATGTTTCCATGCTTTAAGTTTCCGTTTCAATCCTGTATTACGCTCTATTTCATCCTGTCTCCTCTTCACGATAACCGTGGTAATAAATCCTGCAAGGGGAAGGATATAGAGCAGGTAGAAATACATGGACGAATACCAATACTTTCTGGTGTTTTCAAGGAATATTTTATCGGGTTTTATGTACCTGATATCGGATGCGATTTTCGTTATCGGATCATATCCTCCGCTGTCACCGATTTCATGTAAAGCGACAGCATCGCCGGGCTCCACTGTAAATTCAATAGGTTTTGTCGAGACAGTATAATAGCTCTCATCATCCGGATTGAAATATGAAAGCGAAAAAGGTTCAATGGTTACCTTCCCCTGCTGCCTGGGAATGATAACATATTCCCATGTTTTTACTCCGCCGATAACGAATCCCGAATTTGATATTTTCTCACTGATTTTTGGGTCATACATTTTAAATGACGAGAGGTCGGGTTCGGTTATCATGGTAATAAGATCGAGGTTGCCCCGGCCGGTAACAGAAACCCTGATGGTAACCACATCTCCGGCTTTGACTGTGGTGTTGTCCGCTGCCGATGATATATTAAAATTCCCTACGGCGCCACTGAAATTATCCGGTTTCCCTTTTTCCGGTAAGGGTTTCGCTTGTATTGCTATCGGGTCTGATTTGAGTGTATACGTTTCCCCGAAAGAGAAAAAGCCGGTTTGTGTAGTAAAGCCCAGGGAAGCCGGCCCAATGGTGAGTTCTCCCGATGTGGTTGGAAAAAGAGCGCTTTTAATGACATTATAGTAGTAATTATTTCCCCTCACATTTTTTGTGGCTTTTGGTATTTGGGGAAGATCCGTTAGCCAAAAACCCGTCGTCGATGGAGGTTCATATTCCGTCTCGGAAATCCTTATGCGGTAATAAAGCTCAAATGTAAACGTAATCTGCTCACCTACATACGGCTCTTTCTTGTCGACAAACGTATTGATAAATATTGTGTCGGTTCCATTGAGTTGTGACGGCTGGGTACCGGGAGAGTTTTGTGTTTTCGGGATTATTTGCGCCTGAGGAGCCGAACCTTTGACAACCTCGACTTTTGTTGCCCGGGCGATTATTTTCTTTCTTTCCGATTGTATGCTTGCTTCTCCCACATCGAATGCTCCGGTTTTTTGGGGGAAGAGAACATAGGTATACATTTTTGAAAACGATGTTTTACCGTTAACAAATTCGAAATTGCTCGATGTTGAGGGCCGGGAAATTCTAAAATCAGGCATAGGGGCAAGTTCCGGGTCGCCCGTCCTTCCCAGACCTGAACCGGAGACCGTTACGGTTAGTACAAGCTGATCATGAAGCGATATCGTTTGAGCGTTTACGACTGAAGTTATTGTAACATCTTGCCCGTAAACGTCTTGAACGCTTGTGAAGAGCAGCATACAAAGGAGGATTTGAATGAAACGCTTACCAGTCATCTCCCTGCCTCATCTCTGTTCGCATTTTCTCCCTTCGAAGTGAAAACGCTTTCTTTTCCTCATCTTCTATTGCATCAAGAATACGATGAGCTTCCTCGCGTGTCATGGATTGCTGTTCATTTTCCTGCTGCTGAGACTGTTCCTGTTGTTCTTGCTGCTGGTCTTGCTGCTGGTCTTGCTGCTGGTCTTGTTTGTCCTGCTGTTCGTTATTCTTTTTTTCTGATTCATCATCTTTTTCTTCGTTCTCTTTTTCCTGCTCCTGATCTTCCTGCTGCTGCTCATCAGAGTCATCTTTTTCCTGCTTTTTATCCTGATTTTCCTGTTGCTGCTGTTCCTGCTGTTCCTGAAGTTTTCGTACCGCCAGTTCAAGATTATAACGGATATCTTTGGATGATTGATCGAGCTTCACCGCTTTTTTATATGATTCAATCGCTTCGTTGATATCTTCGGTGGCGAAAAATGTATTTCCCGCATTGAAATGAGCAGCGGCGGAAGGCTCCTTTTTCTTAAAAGTTTGTGCCGCTTTTTCAAGCTCGTTGACCGCCTCATCCTTTTTATCGGTTGCGGAAAGCGCCGTCCCCCGATTAAACCTGAGCTCTGGTGAGTCGGGTCTTTCTACCAACGCCTCGGTAAAAAACCGTGCGCTTTCTTCGAGGTTGTTCTCTTTGAACGATTCCATGCCTTTTTTATTCAGTTTCGAAGCTTTATCGGCATGGGTAGTCAAGGGCAATGACAACAGGAATATCAGTAATAGAATATGGTGCAATTTCATTCGGTATTTCTCCGTACTGTACCTAATAATCCACGTTTTCTTTCTCCCAGAGCAAACCAGATGAGCAGGAAAAAGAGTGAAAATCCCAGAGGTATTTGGTACCTCTCTTTCAGACGTGATATTTTCCGTTCATGCAGGTCTGATTTATGCATTGTTCCCAGTTCGTCAATTATTGCCTGGATATCGACCTCGCCGCTGACAGCTCGCACATAAGAACCGTTTGTTTTCTCGGCGATATACTTGAGCGTTTTTTCATCGAGGCTGGTCTTTACCACATTTCCTTTGCTATCCTTTTTATAATCTTCGAGTTTTCCCTGGTCGTTACGGATGGGAATTATCTCACCTCCAGTGGTACCGATACCAACGGTAAATATTCTGACATTCATGTTAGCAGCTCTTCTGGCGGCCTGTTCAGGATCACCGGAAATATTTTCACCGTCGGTGACAAGAATAATAAGCTGGCTTTCGCTGCCCGCTTCCGATCCCCGTGTAAGAAGCTCAAGAGATCCTGTTATAGCGTTTTCAAGGTTTGTTCCGGGGATTGGAACGATGCCAACATCAATATATTCGAGTAATGTCTTTGCCGCTCCGTAATCCGTTGTAAGAGGGCACTGGACGAATGATTCTCCGGCAAAGGCGACGAGAGAAACCCTGTCATCCATTAAATTGTCGATGAAGCGGTTGATTTCGTATTTAGACTGCATGATTCTGTTTGGTTTTATATCCTCTGCAAGCATCGAGTATGATGTATCAATGGCAATGACAGTATCAACTCCCATCCTCTTAACAATTTCAGTCCTGGTTCCGAACCGTGGCCCCGTCAATGCAATAACAAGGAAAAACAAACCGAACATATACGAAACCTGACGGATTCTTCGTTTTTTTGTACTTATTGAACGTGTCAGGGTTTCATAAAGTTTCATCTGTGCGAAGCGGTTTCTGTCTCTGGTGCTTTTTATGTTCAATAAAAACCAGATAATTACAACCGCCGGCAGAGCGAGTAACAGCCAGAATGCTTCAAGATTATTATAAGCCATCTTTTTTTAACACCTGAAATGTAAATCTTGTTGTATAAACCAATTAAGATTTGTAAGTAATATATGAATAACTGACCACACAAGAGGGCGGTGAAAAAGTCTTTTCACGCACCCCGGCTTGTAATATATGGCTGTGTTGCTGTCAAGGGCAAGACAAGCCGGCCATTAACAAAACGTATTATTTATCAATAGCTTATCATAGGTAATAAATATTAATAATGTATTTATATTCTCATTTACAGGCCGGCCCTTGACAGCTCATTATCCACAAGGTAAGGGTTTTTCACCAGACTTTTAAGTCATACGTCGTCATTCATTCTTCGTGAATTATTTGTTCTGCCTCTCACTGTTCAGGGCAGCCTCCTCAGATACGTTTTATCGAACAAAAATGACAAAATCAAAAGAAATAAACCGGCTCTCAAAAAGCCGTCAAACATCTCGTCATATTCAACCCATTCATTATAGTTTATTTTCGTGGTTTCAAGTTTCCCGATTTCATCATAAATTCCTTTGAGTTCACTGGTATTCGTAGCCCTGTAATATTTACCGCCGGTTATCTGTGCTACTTCCTTCAGTGAAGCTTCATCGATGTGAGTTTCTGTCCAGACGATTCCGCCCTGCAGATTCATGGGCGCTCTGCCTTCCGTTCCGACACCTATAGTATAGATTCGGATGCCGAGTGTCTTTGCCATCTTGGCTGCTGTTAAGGGGTCTACATTCCCCCTGTTGTTCATACCGTCGGTCAGCAGGATAATAATCTTGCTTTTTGCATCTGAATAGCGGAGCCTGTTTATGGATGTAGCGATGGAAAGACCGATGGCAGTACCATCGTCAATACGTGATTCCCATGCATTTTCGAGAAAAGAACTCAGGATATTATAATCCAATGTCAGCGGGCAGAGTGTAAAGCTCTGTGCCGCGAAAACAACAAGGCCGATGCGGTCACTGGTTCGATTCGAGATGAAATCCCGCACCACTTCCTTTGCCGCTTCGAATCTTGTCAGGGGATGAAAGTCCAGAGCGGCCATACTCGATGATATGTCCAGAGCAAGGATTATATCGATTCCGTATGTTGATCTCGACCGAAATTGTTTCCCGGATTGGGGACGGGCCATAGCCAGAATCAGGTAAATTATTGCAGTCGCGGTAATACCGAGGGATATATAACGTTTGATTTTACCCATTCCGATTCCGGTTTCTTTGAAAATGGAAATATCTGAAAAAAGTATACTCGCATCGCAGCGGCCTTTTTTCCGGAAGTATAAAAAAATTGTTATTGCCGGAATTACCAGTAAAATGAGCCAGATAGGAGAGAAAAATCTAAACAATTCTTCAGTCCCTCCCGGATTTATCTGTTGAAGTTTCAGTGGATGCTTGAGCCATGTTTTTTTTGTTTTCCTGTACTGTGGAGACTTCAGCTTCTTTTTTTCGTTCGATATCAGCGAGTATTGTATTTACCGGTTCTAAAGCACGGTCGATTAATGATGAAGAAAATTCAGGGGCAGGAGTGTATTTGGCGAATTTCACCCTGTCAGATTCTTCAAGTATCTCGCTTATAGAACCCGTTATCCCTGTATCCTGAGACGTTTTTGTTAAATTTTGCGTGATTTCATGCGTTGTTTCATACAGAGCGTCGAATTCCATTTTTCTATGGATAAATCCGCGCAGAGCGGTGGAAACCAAAAAGTATAATTCCTTGAAACGACCGGATTCCTGAAGTTTCAATTTCCGTATACGTTCGAACTCGCCGATTTCATCAATCGGTTTCATGGGAACTGGCCGGAGTGATCTTTTCTTCCGGTACATGAGATATGCACCGACCACTACCGCAATAAGGATGAATAATGCGAGAACAATAATCATCCAGAAGGGGATGCCCTGAGATGCGATTTCAAACGGACTTCGGTTGGGCAGGGGAGGCGATTCAGGATCTTGCACAACCCCGGTTACCGGGAACATAATCGTATCGGACTGTACGATTCCGGTATCGCCTTCAGCAGTTACATATTGTACAATAAACGGACCTACACGAAGTGTATCCGGAGCAAAAACATACAGCAGAAAACCATAATGCTCGTTAACACTTCCTGTGTCTGCACGTTCACTTTTTTCCCACTGTTTTTCAATATCGAATAACGGTGATTTATATATAAGATAAGGTTCGCTCGTCTGTACATCATCGGGCGTAGTGACCGTACAGAATACAGATAAGGAATCGCCTATGGTAACATGTGAGGTTGATGCATCTAACCTGATAGTGACACTATCAGGAGTGGAGGAAACGGAAATGGGCACCATCCCAAACATGATGAAAAACAGGACTAAATATGTTGCAATTTCTTTCATAAACAATTAAGTATCGCCGAAAACCGCTTCTAAAATCTTGTTTATGTCGGAAGTAACCGGTGATTTCGTGATATATATTATTGGTGACATACTTGTTCTGAAATAAGTATTTGGCTCTTCTTCGGTGAATGTATTTCCGAAGATTATGTTATCAAGCTCAGTATCGTTAAAATACACTGTTATTTTTATTTTTGGCTTGTCAATTCCGGATTGTTGTAAATCAGTTTCAGTAGGTTCATAAGCAAAAAGTCCGTTCACCAATATGTGACGGCTGCATCCGAAAATTTTATTTATTGTTTCAATCTGAATATTTTTATCTATGGGCGACACCACGCTCCACAACCTCTGAGCATCCCGAATAAACATGATTGAATTTGTACCGGTTTCAAGGACAATTTTGTTCATGTTTTCCTTGCTGAATTTCATGGGATTTTTGTCGATATACCATTCCGGTTTATAGGTCAAACTTGTTATCAGCGTATTATCAATGGTAAATATAAGATCGTTGTCAAATTGTTTTGCATACCACAGATGCTTTGCGCCTAATTCCGCTAATTTATTACCGACAAGAATCATCTTATCGGGCATTCCGAATTTCAGGGACACATTAAAAATCAAACTCGGTTTATCAAGGCCATATTGAGAGAGGTCATCCGTTTTTTCCTCGACCAGAGTGGTTTTCGCCGTTTCGGAAAGCTGTTTTACCAGTTCTTTCATATTTTTATCATCGCCATTGAGATTCCAGGGGTAAGTCATAATCCAGGTGTAACCGGGATTTTCCATGACATATCTTTCCTCATCGGACCTGATAATTTCAACAGATTTAATATCTTCCTCGAAAATATTAAGAATGGTTCGCGACCTGTAGGTTCTTGCAGGCCATTTCATCCGGGTTGTAAGTCCGCGGTCAACGGTTAATATACGTTTTTCAGATGAAAATTTAACATAAGTCATGCTTCCGTCGGGTGTGTCGTTGCCGATTAACAGAGTATCGGGGTCGCCAATATCATAATTCATTGCCATGTAATAATTCATATCTTCCAAACCGTAAACTTTCAGGTTTTTCGGCTTTTCATCAACAGTAATCAGTATTTCGCTGTCATTGAGCATTCTGAAAAGATTGTGTAATTCCTCTCCCGAAGCTTCACTGACAATGGGTTTTGTAATGTTCCAGATTCTTCCAATACCCCTTTTAAAAAATACTGAAGAATCAGGCCGTCCGAGGACAAAGCTTTTAATATTGTCAAGTTCAAAACGGATCAGGTGACGTTCGCTGATTTCCCGCTCTTTCCTTAATTCTTCGGCCTTAAAAACGAAATTATAAACTAAGAAGCCAATGACAATCACTGCTAACAGTGCAACTATCGATTTTAATAATTTCATAGTAAGTCTCCATTTACTCCTATCTTTTTCGGTACCATACGATTATCCCAATTACAATAATTGTGAACGGGAATATTACTAAAGACAGCCAGGAAATTATACGTCTTTCCGACCTTGTTAATTCTACCGGTGTGAAAAGCGATGAATGCGGTGTAATTGTAAGTATTTTTTCATTTCTTGTTACCCAGTTTACCGTATTTAAGAAAACATTAATATTTGCCGGGAATTGAGAAACGAGTGTATTGGTAATAAATCCGGCGCTCCCGAAAAATGCCGATCTTACTATCTTTTGTGATGTTCCTTGTACTGATGTAGTATCAGGTACCATCGTTTCAAGTTCGGTCGCAACTGCTACGATAATCGGCCCCTTTTTTTCGTTTTCGTTACGGGTTGGTTTTTTACCCTGGGTTATTTCAGCAGCGGATTCAATATCAGTTTCACCCCAGCTGTTCTCACTCGAGGCGAGAAGACGGGTAAAGACCATTTCGCCTGCCGGACCTGTAGGATTTATACTTCGAACACCGGGAAATACAATATTCTGGTTTGTTAAATTCGATGTAATTTCAGACGGGTCCATAGGAGTGCAAATGGGAGCTGTCGGACCTCTTTGAGTTGTCCTGTCACTCGCAGTTTCATACACAAAATCGTCTCCGAACAGGAGAGCATGCATATCCATGAGTTTATCGAGGTTTGGCTGTAATCCGGGCGACAACATGATAATAATGCTGCCACCTATCCGCAGGTATTTCCCTACCGCTTGAAGTTCTTCCTCGGAAAAAGGTGATTTTGGATCGGCAATGATGAGAACAGTACAATCCGGAGGAATATCCGTGATTGTTTGAAGATTAATGCTCTCAACCAGATAATTTTGTTCTTTTAAACGGTTATACGCAACAATTAAACCATCAGGCGATTTATTTACAATGCTATACTCGCCATGACCTTCCGTAAAATATACCTTTTTTTCCTGTTCGGATATAATCCGGTAAAGCGCTGTAGATATTTCGCGCTCTGAGTTTTGTTCCCCGGGAGCCGGAGGATCGATTCGAGTTATTTTATTCGGACCCTCAAAAATTATGGTTTTGGGTAGCTCCACTCCATATTTTTTTGCAATATCCGGACTCCTGAGGGGATCTATCATTTCGAAAGATATAAGATCGGTTTTATCTGTGTAGAGTTTAAGGAGCATACTTATCAAGTGCTGATTTTTTTGTAAATAAAATGCTTTTATATTAATTTTGTAATCAATTTCCTTGAGAAGATTCAGAGATTCATCCGAAAGAGAATGAATTTTATTTTTCGTTACATCAATAAAAGAAGTTTTCACTGCGAAAACATAATTGACTGATATCAGTACTCCCAGAAGAGCGATTGAAAAAATTATCGGACTGAAACCGTGTTTAAACAGTTTTGAAAACGCCATTTTTGTAAGATTCGTTCTTTTGCCCTGCATATTTATTGCCTCCACCTTGCAGATTCAACAAACATACCTGTCAGCACCAGCCAGAATAAGGACATCGAGAGATAGTATACGATATGTTTTATTCCCACAAATCCTCTTCCGAATGATTCAAGGTGCTCAGACAAAGATATATATGCCACAAAGTCATTAAAGGGATAATTGAAAAACTGGGCCGAAAAAATTAAAATCCAGAGTCCCAGAATAATTGAGAGAGATATGACTGCTGCAACAATCTGGTTTTCTGTGAGCGAACTGGCAAACATGCCGATCGGAATAATTGCAGTGCCATACAATAATGTGCCGAAATACGAAGTGATAACAGGCCCCAGATCAAGCTGCCCTTTTGACTGGATGGCGGTGATAATCATAAATGAAGCCGTTAATAACACCATTAACGTATAGATTGAAAGACAGGAAAAGAATTTCCCTAAAAGAACTTGTGTCGTTGTAATAGGAGAGGTCATGAGAAGCTCCATTGTGCCGCTTTTCTTTTCCTCTGCATACAAACGCATTGTCAACAGGGGGACTATAAGTAACAGAATGAAATTCATGTAGTTAAAAGTCTGGAGCGAAACAAGGTTAATATTGACGAAATTTACGCCGACGTCCCCGTAATCCCATTTATATCTCAACTGGCGCATACTTTCGGTGGCAAATTCAAAGAATATATTCTTATACATATTTCCAACAACAAATATGAATACCGCCGAGATTATATAAAATATGTGCGATGAAAAATAGCTTTTCAGCTCTCGTATATAAACCGCAAAAATGTTCTTCATATATGTTCTCCGCTCAATTGTTTAGTTCATGGTTACATTAATAAATATCTGTTCAAGCGACATGGAAATATACTTCATTTCGAGAAGCTCAAGATTTTCATTGACAATGGTTTTTGCTATTTCCGGCCTTACATCAAAGGCGGATTTTGATATAATTTTATACCGCGTTGTATCTTCAGAAGCGACTTCTTCCTTGACTTTGATTACTCCTTTTATTTTTTCGATCCTGGAATGAACTTTTGCGGATTTTCCTCGAAATTCCACGATTAGTTCCTCGTTTTGCGGAAGATTTGCCCTCAGGTTTTTCGTTGAATCCTCGGCAACAAGCTTCCCCTCGTCAATGATGATTACTCGTTCGCAGGTCATATCAACTTCGGACAGTATATGTGTTGAAAGCACCACGGTGTGATTACCGCCAAAAGTCTTTATCAAATTGCGGATTTCAACAATCTGGATAGGGTCGAGCCCGATAGTCGGCTCATCGAGGATAAGAATCTTCGGTTCATGTATCATTGCCTGTGCAATACCGACACGTTGACGGAATCCTTTTGATAGGGAACTGCAGTACGATTTGTAATATTTTTTCAATCCGCATTTTTCCACGACACTATCAACACTATCCTTGATTTTCTTCCCGCTTACTCCCTTGATTTTTCCGGCAAATTCAAGATAATTCTTTACCGTCATATCGAGATAGAGAGGAGGATGTTCGGGAAGATATCCTATACGCTTTCTCACCTCAAGCGAATCATTAAAAATATCCATACCATCAACGGTTACCGTTCCTTCAGTCAGCGATAGAAAACCGGTAATTATTTTCATCGTGGTTGATTTGCCGGCACCATTCGGCCCCAGAAATCCCAATATCTCTCCCTTATTCACCGTGAAGGATAATTTGTCAAGAGCAATTTTTGTACCGTAATATTTGGTCAGGTCCCGTACCTCGATCAATGTGCTCCTCCTAACTGATAACGTATCGTATTTTCTTTATATGTTTTTTTAAAGGATTACAGGATGTAGTATGTAGTATTCATTGATTCAATGATTCAATTTTCTACGTACTCTGTCATTTCGTATTTTTTTATAGTTTCAAAATTTAAAGTTGTTACATTAATCATAGTGGATATTTTCGTGTATCATATACACCTTGGTAATCCCGTCTGAAAAAAAATTATATTAGAACGGTGGTTCATTTTCAATTTCTGAAAGTATCTTTTTTGCAATGGTAACCTGATTGTGAGTTCCCTCAATATGTAATCGTACCGCCCCTTCTGCTCCTCTTATGCCGCCTGCGGCAATCTGGTATGCGTTTGCACCGGTTACTATCTGTATCGCTTCGATTTCAGTTATTATAATACCGGTCATCGGCATGAGTGTGGCACCAGGATTTTCATCCATGCTGATTGATGAGGCCAGAATAATATCGGAGGCAATTTCTTTTTCGAGGCCGACAGGAATTACCAGTTTGATTTTCTTCCCGTAGAGCGGTCCCCAGAATCCTCCGACAGTTCCGCCTGTTGGGTGACTTACCAGGCATCCGGCAATTTTCTTTTCATACTTTAAAGCGTTTGCGCCTTTTATGATAACATCTCCGGGATTCATATTTTTTACAGCTTCAGCAACCGTCTCACCATCCATATGAATTTCACCCTTGCGGATGATTATGTCATGAACTTTCGTCCGGGGAGTTTCAATCTTCTGGCTTGGGTTTGCAGGCAGCGTTAATCCGGTTGTGTATGAAAACTTCTCTAACGCACGCTCCAGAAACTCCTCGGCAACGTATGAACATGTTGTGCCCCGGCAAATTCCGATGTTGCCTGTGTTGTATGCTGTTGTCACTGCAGGGTGGTTCTTTACTCCTCGTGCGATAAGTCTTTTCGACTGTGACACAGTCAGGACAACTTCCATTTTCATCGATTGAATCTCCATCTATCTATATACAAACATCAGAATTCAAGGTTGTCGTTTAATATCAAACTTGACATTTCATCTGAACTGTCTCATACGCTTTTGAAAGAACCGTATTAATTCGTCTTCATAGGATTTTCCAGTTCTCAGTGAAATCTGATCCAATCCGGTACGATTGAATAACTCTGACAACTCCCTGTTTCTCTCTTGCATGTGCATCCAGTATTTTTTTCTCACAGTTTTCGAAGAAGTATCTACATAACAAATTTCTCCGGTTTCTGCATCCTCCAGAGCAATCACACCTGAGTCACTCAGTGCTTCCTCACGTTCATCTCGTATAATTATTGCGATTAAATCATGTTTACGGGCTGTTACACTGAGAGCTTTTTCAAATCCGGCGTCCATGAAATCGGATATAAGGAAGATAATCGCCTTCCGTTTCAGCATGCTGTTCACATGTTCTATCGCAGCTGTAATATTGGTGCGTTTACCCTGCGGTTTGAAATAGAGAATTTCACGAATTACCCGCAGTACATGTTTCTTGCCCTTCTGCGGTGGAATATAGAGCTCGATCTGGTCGGTGAATATTATCAGGCCGACACGATCATTATTCTTTATGGCGCTGAAGGCAAGCACGGCAGAAACCTCTGCTGCAAGTTCACCCTTAAACGTGCCGCGGCTGCCGAAAATCCCGCTTCCCGAAGCATCCACAAGCAGCATAACGGTCAGTTCACGTTCCTCATCGAACGTCTTGATGTAAGGTGCTCCCATACGTGCGGTGACATTCCAGTCAATAAAACGTACATCATCACCGATTCCATATTCTCTGACCTCGGCGAATTCTATTCCTCTTCCCTTGAAAACCGAATGATATTCGCCGCTGAAAACATCGTTAACAAGCCGTTTTGTCCTTAGCTCTATTCCCTTGACCTTTTTGAAAATCTCTTCAGGAAGCATATATATGCCCGGTGCAATTTATATAAATAATGAAAAAAGATTTAAAAAATTCTTCCAAAAACGAACTGAAAATCCAGCTCTTTAGTATGTGTAAAAAAATATATCACACAAAATAACAGGATACGCCATAATGCTGAAAAATCCGCCGATTACGGATACATTGAAGACATTATAGAGTAAACACTGAAACGAATTATAAAACAGTTAGTATAAGCAAATATATTCTGGTATCCTATCAAAATTTCACGTACTTGTCGATAGATTTTTGACGTACGATTTTGGTATCCTTATTCTTCATTCAATTTCCAACGGACAATGGTCATGTGTACTTCGTACATTTTTTTGGATTAATGTATAACAATATTCTTTGATTATATTGTGAAGTTATGGTACTTTTACGTTTTCAAAGATTTTCTTGATAATGTCGTCTGTCGTTTTTTCTTCAGCTTCGGCTTCGTACGAAAGAATAATTCTATGGCGCAATATATCGGCACCGATAACTTTCACATCCTCGGGAGTGGCATACCCCCTTCCTCTCAGGAAAGCATGCGCTTTTGCCGCAAGCGAAAGATAAATTGAAGCACGAGGCGAGGCGCCGTATTCTATTAAATCCGATAATTCCTCGAGACCGCTTTCGGATGGAGTTCTTGTAGCAAAAACTATGTCCAGTATATACTGTTTCAACTTCTCATCCATATACACGGTATCGATGACTTTACGAATGTGTATAATCTGATCCGGTTGGATTACCGGTTTAATCTCTACCGGTGGTTTTGATACGAATCGATCCAGTATATGGAATTCTTCATCTTTCGTGGGATAATGTACGAGAACTTTGAGCATGAACCGGTCTACCTGTGCTTCAGGCAGGGGATAAGTTCCTTCCTGTTCAATAGGATTCTGGGTTGCAAGAACGAGGAAAGGATCTTTCATCGGATAGGTGGTGTTTCCGATAGTGACCTGATGNTCCTGCATGCATTCGAGAAGAGCACTCTGCACTTTTGCCGGCGCACGGTTTATTTCATCGGCAAGAATAATGTTGGTGAAAATCGGCCCTTTTTTCGGAACAAATTCACCGGTTTTCTGGTTATATATCAGTGTGCCGATCAGGTCTGCCGGAAGAAGGTCCGGCGTGAACTGTATGCGCTGGAAACCGGTATTGATTGCGGATGACAGGGTACTCACCGTGAGCGTTTTTGCAAGCCCCGGAACACCCTCGAGAAGTATATGACCGCCGGTAAAGAGCCCGATGAGAAGACGTTCGATCATAACCTCCTGACCTACAATAACTTTTTTAATTTCAGATATAAGTTGTTTTACGAGAGAGCTTTCAACCGCAATTTTTTCGTTGAGAGCCAGTATGTCCTGCTCCAAAGATAATCCTCCTTAAGATTAATTTAATATGTGTGATTATACCATACAAAATTATCTTTCAATTTCTGAATCTTGTGTGTTTCCACCATTTTCATGAGTCACTTCAAGTTCTTTCACTATCGACCATTCTTCCACCGGGATGTTTATGTTTTCGAGAAGAATTTTCGCCGAAAGTGTAAGTTCGGAGTCCGGGTATGCTTGTATGAAATCATTAAAAATATTCGCAGCTTTCCCCGTTTCATTCAAATCTTCGAGATATATATATCCAAGCAAAAATTTAGCTTTATAAGCTTCACGTGTTTCCGGTTGTTGTTCTATAAGTCTTTCAAATGTCAGGATTGCTTTCTCGTAATTCTTCTGGCTGTGATAAAATGATGCAATAACGAGAACTACTTCGGGAACACGGGGATCAAACGGGAATTTTTGCTCAAAAAGTTTCAGGTTTTCTATACCCTCATCACGTGTTTCTTCATCGTTTATTAAATTCTTACCTTCTGTATAAAGATTATCAGCCTGGTTTCCGCAGCCGGAGAGTAACAGGCTAAACTGGACGAGCATTACCATAAGAACATGTGCAATGAATTTCCGTACTATAATCTTTTTCATTTTGAATATTCCTGAGACCGGGGCTTTTTTTTCACTTCTTTTGTTTTGGATGAACCACCGCTTGCTTTTTTTGCAGAATCTTTTGCCTCCGATACGGGCTTATCTGCCTTCTCGGCTTTTTTATATGAGTCGCTTCTATTATCCGTTATATAGAAACCGCTTCCCTTGAATATGAGACCTCCTCCCGTTCCAATCAGCCTTTCAACATTTCCGTTGCATACAGGACACTTTTTCAAAAGCTCATCGGACATGTTTTGGAACTTTTCGAATTCATAACCGCAATCGTTGCATTTGTAATCGTATGTCGGCATAATCGTTTCCCTATCGAGTTATTACGATAAAGACAGAGTACTAAATTTCCAGTTCAAAATTGAAATAACTAATATAAAAAAACATTCATTTACAGTCAAGAACTGATATTATCCCGGTTGCATGTTTTCTACAATCATTTTCAAGTTAAGTTTACCATTCTTTACTTTTGATCTCAAAAAAAGTTTCAATAAAATGAAAAAAAGCATCACACATTTGTGATGCATCTTAACATATAAAATAATTTTATCAGTTATTACTTTTTTTCTCACCTCACAAGCGTCATCCTTTTTGTTTCTTCTTTTCCCCCGGCTCTGAGACGGTATAAGTATATTCCCGAGGAAACCCGGCTGCCTTTATTATCAGTTCCCTGCCAGAAAACATGATAGTTTCCGGTTTCTTGATATTCTTCAACAAGTACCGTCACCTCGCATCCGAGTGGGTCATAAATCCTCAAGCTCACCAGCCCCGGCTCATAGACTACATATCGTATCGCAGTAGCAGGATTGAACGGATTCGGCTGGTTCTGGAAAAGTTCGAAGACTTGTTGACTTTCCGCAGCAGCGCCTTCATCCTCTACTGCTAAGGGTTCAAGAAAATAATCATGTGACAAAACTATAAAATCTTCGTTTGTTATCCAGATTTTTAATGATTTTGCTTTTAATCTGTCAGATATTTTGAAGAATACAATACCATCATAAGATGTTGATCCACCTGGATTTCCCATAACACGATATTTTAACTTCTGTCCATTCGGATCATACGCATCAACCTGCAAATTAATCATTTCTCCATCTTTTCTGGGAGTAATTGACACAACAGTAACTGAGTTAATAACAGGAGCGTGGATTAATCCAGCATCCGAGACCTTTTCAGAATCAATGAGTAAACCATCTAAAAGCTTTGCAAATTTTGATATATATTCTGGATATTTCCCATAAATCTCTACACGAACATTGTTCCGAATAAACCAGATTTTCGTAAAATCTACATAATACCAGCAATTATCACCTATTTCTCCTTCTTTCCCTATATCTATTGCGTTGAAAAACCCATAACTTGTCATGAATAATTTCTCAGCTAATGATTCTTCTGCATCAGAAACAGATGTATAAATATTGTAAATGAATTCAAGCGTATCAGTTTTCCCCTCTTCAAAATCGAATTCAACTATATATTTTGGATGCGATTTGTGATCATAAAATTCAATATTTTTAACTGACGGATATTTTAGAAGATTATCCATCGGAAAAGATTTAATAAAAGGTAAGTCCGGTGGAACATTTCTGAACTTTACGTCTTCTTCACGAAAACCTGAATTGGATCGTTCATATATCCATGAAATATAATGTATCCCCTCTGGAGTTTTAGCAAAAACAGTAGGAGCACTTGCTAAAACAATCCCTTCTAAACCTTTTTTTAAAAATTCTCTTCTATTCATTTCACCAACATCATTTTTTGTGTTTTCACACCATCTTGAGTTCTTAACTGATAAAAATAAATTCCAGAAGTTACATTATTTGCATTAAAAATAACTTGATGTGAACCTGGCTCTTGTATTTTATCAACTAAAGTTTTAATTTTTTGGCCGGAGATATTATATATATCTAAACTTACTTTAGTATTTTCAGGAAGATTATACTTGATTGTTGTTGCTTCATTAAAAGGGTTCGGCTGATTATAAAAAAGTTCCAAGACTTGTGGCGTTTTCGATGTAATGTATTCATCTTCTACTGCTGTGGGTATTAAGAAATAATCATATCCGGTAACTATGCGATCTTCATTCCATACTAAGATCCTGGCAATTTGTTGATTAAGATCAAGGGGAATATATTTCTTATAAAATCTTACAACACCATCATATGATGTAGTATTAGGACCACCCCACAGCCAACGATATGTGAGATTTTGTCCTTGTGGATCATAAGCATCAATTTTGAAATCTATTATATCTCCGGATTCAAATTGTTGTAGAATTTCAACAGAATTAATTACCGGAGCTTTAATTAATTTGATATCTTTTACCTTCTCCGAACTGCAAAGTAATGTATCAATTTTTTTGGCTAACTTTACTGCCTCCCCTGAGCCTCTTATATCAACCCACACATTATTTCTTATAAAAGAAATCCTCGTATAATGTATTGGGTCATACCAACAATTGTCCCCAATATTTTCATTCCATTCAAAATCAATAGCGTTATACATTACATCAACTGATGAATACAATCTTCTAACTAAAGACAATTCTGCATCGGAAATAGAGGTAAAAACAAAATATTTCAGTTCCATTACCTCTGTTTTTCCTTCCTGTGTATTTACATAAATTAGAAAATAACGCTCATGTATTGTTTCTGCAGGTTCAATTGTTTTTACATATGGATCCTCTAAAAGAGCTTCTCTGGGAAACGCAGGTATATAAGGCATATCATCGGGTACATTTCTGAATTTATATTCGCTACCAGGAAAATTCCAGTATTCTATTCTAAAGACATGTATCCCATCTGTAGTTTGAGAAAAAACAGCAGGAGCACTTGCCAGAACAATCCCTGCCAGTCCCTTTTCAGTTTTTTTTAAAAAATTTCTTCTATTCATTTTACAAGCATCATCTTATTTGTTTTTACACCATATGGAGTTTTTAATCTGGGAAAATAAATTCCAGAAGATAAATCACCTGCATTAAAATTAATATTATATTGACCTGGCTCTTGTATTTTATCAACTAAAGTTTTAACTTTCTGGCCTGAGATATTATATATATCTAAACTTACTTTAGTATTTTCAGGAAGATTATACTTGATTGTTGTTGATAGGTTAAATGGGTTTGGATAGTTTTGTAATAAGGAGTAGGCTGTTGGTAATTGGTTTTTTTCTACTGATGTTTCAAAAGTACTTATGAATACATGACCGCTTTTGTTAGGAGGGTAATTATTTCCCCCTGTTCCGACAAAAATATCACTTTTATAGTTAATACCGAGACATACAATGCGAAGATCAGACAAGCCATTATTATACACAACCCAGTTTTCACCTTTATCAGTCGAGCGATATACTCCACTACCATTAATACCAACAAGAACATTATCATCAGAATCGACTATTATAGACCCTACATTCAATGAGGGTAAATCGGCATTGATTTCAGTCCATGTATCCCCATTATCAGTTGAACGATAAACACCGTTATAAGTACCGTTAATGCCAGAAGTTGCTGCAAAGATATAACCCATTTTATTTATAGCGATGTACCAGTAATATGTTTTTTCGGCATACAGCACCTGTTCCCATGTTTTACCATTATCTTTCGAACGGTATAAACAACATGGCGGGTTGGGATAATGACCAGAAACTACACTTGCAAAGATATGACCATCAGTTTTAAATACATAATCCTTAGCCTGAAATTCAAGGTCGAGTTTTGTCCAGTTATATCCATTATCAGTTGAACGATAATTGCCCCCATTCGCCCCAAGATATATATATCCTTCCGGACTTATAGAAAGTTTATGGATAAAACTAACAGGCAATTCTTCATTTATTATTTCCCATGAATTGCCATTATCGGTTGATCTATAAATTCTACTAAAGTAAGCTGCATAAATATGTCCTTCTTTGTTTATTACAGTAGAAACTGAATGCCACGATGCTTCCATGACAGAAGTCCAAGTGATGCCATTATCTATGGAACGCTCAATTCTGTATTTAGCTTCTTCCAACCAATATCCATCAGGTGGGAAATACCTCGTGGTTACAAAAATATCTCCTGCTGAATTAAATAAAAATGATTCAACACTGAGTCCTTGTGGGGATCCTGTATACTGCCAGAGAATTCCATCAGAAACAGCAGCAACCTTGCTTTCTAAATCCTGAGATTGAACATTTTTTGCTGAAAAAGGATTAACAGTAAGAGCACCGACTAATAAAGAAGTTCCTAAAAATCTTTTCGTTGAATTTATTATTTGTCTTAAGCTATTCATTTTTATTTCACCAGCATCATCTTCTGTGTTTTCACACCATACTGAGTTCTTAACTGATAAAGATAAATTCCTGAAGATAAATCATTTGCATCAAATTTTACTTGATGTGAACCTGGTTTCTGGATTTTATCAACTAAAGTTTTAATTTTTTGGCCGGAAATATTATATATATCTAAACTTACTTTAGTATTTTCAGGAACTTGATATTGGATTGTTGTTGATAGGTTAAATGGATTTGGGTAGTTTTGTAATAAGGAGTAGGCTGTTGGTAATTGGTTTTCTTCTACTGATGTTTCTCCGTTTCCTTTTAACTTTATTAGCCAGAAATCCCAATCGCCTGCTCCAAATGATTTTGTGCCTCCAGCTACAATATATCCTCTGTCTGTTGTTTGCTGGACTGAAAAAGCATAATCATTGCCAGAGCCTCCAAAAGTTTTATCCCACTCCATGTTACCAGTTGAGTCAGTTTTTATTAACTGGATATCATACTCGTCGCATGTTGGAAATGATAATGCTGTACCAGCTATAATATAACCTCCATCAGAGGTTTGCTGAACTGAATGAGCTCCATCATAACTATAATAGCCTTCAAAAGTTTTATCCCACTCTTTATTACCATCTGCGTCAGTTTTTATTAACCAGGAATCATGATAAATAAAAGTTTTTGTATTCTTTGTTGAGAGACCAGTAATAATATATCCACCATCTTTTGTTTGCTGAACTGACCGAGCCCAATCATCGTCAGAGCCCCCAAAAGTTTTATCCCACTCCTTGTTACCATCTGCGTCAGTTTTTATTAACCAGGAATTCCAAGGTTCTGCCCAATCATTTGTTGTAAATGGTCTTGTTTGTCCAGCTAAAATATATCCTCCATCTGTTGTTTGCTGGACTGAAAAAGCATAATCATCGTTAGAGCCTCCAAAAGTTTTATCCCATTCCTTGTTACCATCAGCGTCAGTTTTTATTAACCAGAAATCACAATTGCCATAATAATCGTCTACTCCAAATGATTTTGTTACTCCAGCAATAATATAACCTTTATCAGAGGTCTGTTGGACTGAATAAGCACAGTCTTCACCACTATTATCAAAAGTTTTATTCCACTCCTTGTTGCCATTTGAATCAGTTTTTATTAACCGTAAATCCAAATATGGGGAAGTATGCCATTCACCTCGGAGAAATTCTGTATATCCAGCTAAAATATAACCTCCATCAGAAGTTTGCTGGACTGAATAAGCATAATCAGATTCAGAGCCTCCAAAAGTTTTATCCCATTCCTCGTTACCATCTGCGTCAGTTTTTATTAACCAGAAATCCTGACCAAATGATCCTGATGTTGTTCCAGCTACAATATATCCTCCATCTTTTGTTTGCTGGACTGAACGAGCCAAATCCCAGTTAGAGCCTCCAAAGGTTTTATCCCACTCTACTTCTGGCGAAGTCTCAGCAGAAACAGTAGCAACCTTGCTTTCTAAATCCTGAGATTGAACATTTTCTGTTAAAAAAGAATTAACAGTAAGAGCACCGACTAATAGAGAAGTCCCTAAAAATCTTTTCGTTGAATTGAGTATTTTTCTTAAGCTATTCATTTTATTTCACCAACATCATCTTTTGTGTTTTCACACCATACTGAGTTTTTAATCTGGGAAAATAAATTCCTGAAGATACATTATTTGTATCAAATTTAACTTGATGTGAACCTGGCTCTTGTATTTTATCAACTAAAGTTTTAATTTTTTGGCCTGAGATATTATATATATCTAAACTTACTTTAGTATTTTCAGGAAGTTGATATTGGATTGTTGTTGCTTCATTAAAAGGATTTGGGTAGTTTTGTAATAAGGAGTAGGCTTTTGGTTGGTTTTCTTCTACTGATGTTTCTCCATTTCCCTTTAACTTTATAAGCCATAAATCATAATCGCCTGCTCCAAATGATTTTGTTTCTCCAGCTATAATATAACCTCTATCAGAGGTCTGTTGGACTGACCAAGCATAATCACTGTTAGAGCCTCCAAATGTTTTATCCCACTCCTTGTTACCACTATGGTCAGTTTTTATTAACAAGAAATCATAATTGCCTGCTCCAAATGAATCTGTCTCTCCAGCTATAATATAACCTCCATCAGAGGTCTGTTGGACTGAAAGAGCAGAATCAGACCCAGCGCCTCCAAATGTTTTATCCCACTCCGAGTTACCATTTGGGTCAGTTTTTATCAGCCAGAAATCAGAATAGCCTACTCCAAATGATACTGTTTTTCCAGCTATAATATAACCTCCATCAGAAGTCTGTTGGACTGAAGAAGCATAATCATAGCTAGAGCCTCCAAATGTTTTATCCCACTTCTTGTTACCATCTGCGTCAGTTTTTATTAGCCAGAAATCATTCTTGCCTGCTCCAAATGATTTTGTTTCTCCAGCTAAAATATAACCTCCATCAGAAGTCTGTTGGACTGAAGAAGCAGAATCATAGTAAGAGCCTCCAAATGTTTTATCCCACTCCGTGTTACCATTCGGGTCAGTTTTTATCAGCCAGGCATCATAACCAATTGTTCTAAATGATTTTGCTTCTCCAGCTAAAATATAACCTTTATCAGAGGTTTGCTGGACTGAATAAGCCCGATCATAGTCAGAGCCTCCAAATGTTTTATCCCACTCCTTATTACCATTTTGGTCAGTTTTTATCAGCCAGGCATCACCACTGCCTGCTCCAAATGAATCTGTCCATCCAGCTAAAATATAACCTCTATCAGAGGTCTGCTGGACTGAATAAGCATAATCAGATTCAGAGCCTCCAAAAGTTTTATCCCATTCCTTGTTACCATCTGCGTCAGTTTTTATTAGCCAGGCATCATGATTGCCTGCTCCAAATGATTCTGTTGTTCCAGCTAAAATATAACCTTTATCAGAGGTCTGTTGGACTGAATAAGCCCAATCCCAGTTAGAGCCTCCAAAGGTTTTATCCCACTCTATATCAGGACCAATTCCATCAGAAACAGCAGCAACCTTGCTTTCTAAATCCTGAGATTGAACATTTTTTGCTGAAAAAGGATTAACAGTAAGAGCACAGACTAATAGAGAAGTTCCTAAAAATCTTTTCGTTGAATTGAGTATTTTTCTTAAGCTATTCATTTCATTTCACCAACATCATTTTTTGTGTTTTCACACCATCTTGAGTTCTTAACTGATAAAAATAAATTCCAGAAGTTACATTATTTGCATTAAAA
>AQSL01000146.1 GCA_000403035.1 Candidatus Latescibacter anaerobius SCGC AAA252-E07
AAATAGATTGAGAATAATAACTAAATTCAATATATAAGAATACTATATATTATCAAACTTTTTAAGATAGAATATATTCCCCTTTCATTCACCCTATTACGTCTGAATAAATAATTTTTAAATAATTGTCATAACATATTATTATACAATAAATAATAATTGGTTTTGGTATAATATGATTGTCATGGAAAGGGAGGAAACATGAAGACGTGTATTGACGTTGAATTTCATGGTTTAAGGATCACATTTATGGTGAATTTCATGCTTATCATGACCTTGATGGCATTCTGGGATGTAATGATTACGTTATTACTCTGTTTACTCCGTTATTTCCCTATAAATCTATGGAAAAATGTATCTGACTATTTTATTCATTTGGAAAAAAGAGATTATTGTGAGTTGAATAGGATGAAAAAATGCTTGCATCAGGATATATATTCGGTATTTTTAACTATCAAACGTGTAAAAATATAAGAGAAAAGTCACATTATTTTTGATACCGGGAATAGTGGCTCAATAGTATTTACCAATAAATACAGCATTGATTGTAACACTATATTATTTTTAAACATGGGAATAGTAATTTTATATCTTAAATGTTTAGAGGTAAAGATTATCGAAGAATACTTTACGAACTATATGAACTGTAAGATATAAAACGTATTTTTTTTACAAAAAAAATCTGATAATAATAATTAATACTAATATCAATTATCAAGGTTAATTTGTATGATTGAGTATCCAATAAATGGTCGATTTCTGAAACTTGAGCTTTTTCCTGGTGTTTTCCAGCCCACTACATGCACTCAACTGCTTGCTGAGCAAATGGTTAACATAAAGGAAAAGACTGTTCTGGATCTTGGATGTGGTGCCGGTCCAATCGCCATCACTGCAACATTAAATGGAGCAAAAAAAGTGTATGCTGTTGATGTCATGGAAGAGGCCTGCAAAGCAACTTCAAGAAACTCGGAACTAAACGGTATTGCCCAACAGATTGATGTGAGACAAGGGAACCTGTTTGAACCATTAAAAGGACTCAAGTTTGATGTTATTGTAGATGATGTATCAGGTATGGCGGATGAGGTTTCTCGTATTTCACCATGGTATCCCGAACCAATTCCTACGGGTGGCTATGATGGCAGTGATATTACCGTACGTATGCTTCGGGAATCACCAGCTTATTTAAATGATGGTGGATACTTGCTTTTTCCGCTTATCAGTCTTGCTTATTCAGAAAAAATCTTAACTGTCGCTCATGAGATCTATGGCAATAAAGTCAAAAAGATTGTATCTAAAATGATCCCGTTTTGTGACGAATTGTATAAGAACATGGAACTGCTTGTCCGGCTCAAGGACGCGGGTATAATACACTTCATTCAAAAACGTTCTCGCTATATGTGGAATTTAACAATTTACAGGATCAATATCTGAGCGCTTTCTTTGAAATCCAAGTCTAATAGTTTGCAAATCATTCATTTCATTGGTTTTAGTAAATTTATGCTCATGATTGTTCTGAGGATTCACTTTAACCATTTCATTCATAAAAAAGCGAGCAATACTTTTCGAAAGAGTAAACAAAAATCAAATCTTCCACAAAATTCCTCACCTTGCCGAGTAATTCATCAACTCTAACATCTCAACTATAAACGTATCAATTAAAAATATTACACTATTGTTTTTCGAGCAAAATTGAACCGGACAGTTCTGACATTAGGTGATAAAGATAACCATACAAGAATTATGATGCGGGGAATACCGTTTAACATATAGTTCCCTTGATAGCACTATGGAACTGAAGTATTATGTGTAATAATCCCACATTACATCCCCACTATTATTTCATTTTATGTGCAGGTAGCAGTTTAAAGTGTTGAACACATTTTTTTTATTTGCACTTCTGACATATCCGCCGTATTTTTTTTACATTAAAAATGTAACACTTCTCGTTTTCGGATTTTGAAAAGAACAAGCATAAGGATTCTTTTACTGTTTACACTTTTCATTTTCAGCTTCACAGCGTTTTCATGGTACCATGAAGAAGAGAAACCTCCAAAAAACGAATGTTCAATGATTGAAGGAATTGTAAAGAGTGTGATTGTGAATATACAGATTCATAAGCGGGAAAGCGGGGATTACGAATGAATTACAGAAAAGTCGTGGTTGCATACTTAATGTGTCTCTGCTCTGTAAGTGTGATGGTGAGTGGGGATACTGACGGTTGGTATACAGAAGGGGATTTCGAACCGACAAAAAGGATAAAAATCACGTTGTTCAATCCCCTCACTATCGACCGGGAAAACTGCCCGGTAGAAATTCAACGAACGCAATTGACGTTTCAAAATATACCCCAGCGCTGGTTAACAGTTGTCGATCCCTCTCTCCCATCCAATCCCGAACCGACAAACGAACAATTGCGTGAAATGAGCGGCTATCTTATACGCAAGGAAACAAACGGTCATTTCATTGAATATCAGCAGGACGATATTGATAAGGACGGCATCTGGGATGAATTATTCTTCATGACTGATATAAAAGCACATGAAACAAAAACAATGTATCTTTATATTGATAGTTCAGAACGTGGATTATATAAGCATAAAACACACGCCGGAATCGGATATTACGGACGTCACATGGTTCCTTTCTGGGAATCGGAACGTATGGGATGGAAGCTCTGGTTTCCTGCCTCTGCCGATCTTCACGGGAAACGTGATCCGATGTTGACCGCATATCCGGAATATTCCACCAACCTTTCCGGATACTATATGCCCCGAAAATACGGTACCGATATTATGACCGTATCAACAACGTTCGGAGCCGGGGGCATATGTCTGTTCGAGTTTCCGGCGGACGCCGATTCCGTATCACGGCCTGACTCGAGCCCGAAAAGCGGGCTGGGGCCATTCCTCGATACCCGGTATTCATTCGATGTTGTCGTTAACGGTCCTCTGAGGAGCATGATACGTGCGAATAGTATGAACTGGAATACCGGTTCAGGACAGTACGAACTGGAACAGCTCTATACTGCTTATGCGCATAAGAGCTACTCGACCTGCAGGGTATTCTTCACAAAGTTCCTTTCGAAAGAACATTCCATTCATTTCGGCTGCGGTATCCGTGCGATAATGAATGAAAATGAGACCTATCAAACCGGCGGTATTGTCATATCGATGGGAGAAGATATAGAAATTCGTATACCCAATGAGGATATCGGAGACGAGGGATTACTGGTGGATTTTGAGGGCATTGCCTGTGTCGTCAAAGATGAATACAATCCCGAGTATGTCATGATACACGGTTTCGGCGGAAACCATGTTTTCAGGATACCGGTACCATCCGGCCATTCGTTTGAATACATGATTGCCGGAGGATGGAGCGAAGGGTCGGTAAACACTACTGCCGAAACATTCAAAGATTATGTGATCGAAGAAGCATTGAAATATAATAATCCGTTGGAAATACGGGTATATGAGCTTGAGGATAAGTGATGCAATTGTTATTATAAGGAGACTAATTATTATGACCAGAGAAGATGACATTATTACCCGGCGTGAAATCCCCTACCCTTATCAGATCGATTCCGATGAGATGGTACAACGTTTCGAGAGGTGCTACACCGCCGCTATTCACGATGTTATGAGTAATCTGAATTATGAAAACAACCTGAACATGGAGAGCACCTGGCTCGGGCCGGAAATCATCTGCAGGACGAAGGAATTACAACGCGACGTCGTCGCCGGTTTCGCATTTACCATCCAGTGGATAAAAGATACCGAGCCGGACGAACGTGACCGCCCCGCATCAAAGATGCTGAGTTCGTATTTCAAAAACGCTATTCTCGTTGTAGATACCGGACGGGATACTGTTTCCGGTTACCTGGGCGAACTCAACACCAATGCGATGATTCAGAATGGTGTCCGTGCTTCGGTCATAGATGGCGGGGCAAAGGATTCGGGATTTGTGAAACTCATGGATTTCCCAGTTTTCTGCAGGTTCACCAGCCCTGTTGACGCCTATACGAAAAACCGGCTGCGGGGATGGCATATTCCCATTTTTATACATGGTGTGAGGATCGAACCGATGGATGTTATCGTGGGCGACAGCGATGGTGTCATTGTTGTTCCGAAAGCTATTGCAGAGGATGTATTACTGAGAATCGAAGCCCGGAAAGAACAGGAGGATAAAACCCGTGAACTCATCAAATCCGGCATGAGCGCCGAGGAAGCGGCGATTAAAATGGGAGCAAAGGATTTATAGTCTGGAAAAGAACGTAAAAAAAACAAAAAAAGGAATGAACGTTATGGTGGTAAAACACTTCCAGGATGTCCCTGCTGAAAAAGTTGAACAGGGAGCAAAGAACACTACGATCAGGTGGCTCATAGCCGAGCCGGAAGGAGCGCCGAACTTTTACATGCGTCTTTTTGAGATCGGGCCCGGAGGCAACACTCCTCATCATTCCCATGCATGGGAACATGAGATTTTTATTCTTGAAGGCGAGGGTAAACTCGTGGGAGAAGATATGGCTCATCCGGTGAAATCCGGCGATGCTGTTTTCATACCGGGAAACGAAATCCATCATCTTGAAAATAACGGCGAGATGACCATGAAAATGCTCTGCCTTGTGCCGGTTAAAAAATGAGGATACTGTTGACCGATACACCAGAATTCCATGGTTTTTCGGAGGAATGCATTACGTTTTACCGTAATCTTTCAAAAAACAATAACACGGCATGGTTCAAAAAGCATAAAACCGATTTCGATGAGTATGTGATGAAACCGGCCAGAAGCTTCGTCTTCGAAATGGGTGAAAGACTCCGGACCATCGCATTCGGAATCAATGCCGACCCTCGGATAAACCGTTCACTATTCCGGATCAACCGTGATACTCGCTTTATCAAAGACAAAACGCCATACAAAACACATCTCGGTATCCTGTTCTGGGAAGGCAGCGGCAAACGTATGGAATCATCCGGATACTATTTTCACCTCGAGGCGGAAAAAGTAATGCTTGGAGCAGGAATATATTGTTTCCCCGGGCACCTGATGGAGAAATACCGCGAATATGCTGTGGATACAAAACACGGACCCGCTCTCGCGAAAGCAATTGACACAGTTATCGACAGGGGGCCATACACAATCGAAGGTAACTATTATAAGAGGATTCCACGAGGATTTGATCCGGATCACAAAAATGCAAGCCTGTTGCTCCATAACGGTCTGTATGCAGGTATTGAAAGCGAAATACCCGATGAGTTGTTTTCACGTGACCTGTTGGATTATTGCTTCGTTCGTTTTAAAGATATGTCCCCGATTCATGACTGGCTGATGAAATGCACGGGATAGTCATTTATTTAATATGCCTGTCCAGATATCATACGCACTACTGAAACAGTCTGTAATATACAAAAAATCATCCTATTAAGGATTGAGACTGTTTATTCTTCTTCGGTTTTTTCAGATTCCGCCGGTCTGCGTTTACGGTAACCGTCCCAGCGATAATAGTATCTTCCGGGAAAATAATCCATTCCGTACATAGGATAAAAAATGTTGTATCTGTAATATTCCGGCTGATAGTAATACCTTCCGACACGATGTCCGCTGTGCATCAATTCCAGGAGATTCGAAGGTGTATACAGGGGGGAATAATTAGAAAGTCTCGCCATAGTATAAGGGCTGTGATATCTCCAGTATGGGACACCGCGCAAGGCACCCCAGAATGGGCTGTAATAATGAAGATCATCGTAAGAGAATAAACCGGGGTAATAACCGCTGAGACTCCAGCCTGTATAATACGTGTATGGATAATAATAACTGTTAAAATGATAATACCAGTAATCATACGGAGTATATCCATATTCCCAGCTGAATCTTTCCGGGGTAAAATCCGTTCCGATCATGTATTCAATAACATCATCCGCAACACCCTGTCTTTTCAGTGTTATTATGTCATCTGTTTCGAGACGGAATTTTGAATGCGTTACCTCTATCTGACGTATGATAACTTCAGAATTTACTTTTGCTTTTGACATTTTTATAATTTCTTCCTTGGTCATACTTCTGTCACCAAAAGTCACAAGCCCCGAACATCCCATAATCATGAAAGAAAAAATGAATAGTATACCAATTATTCCGATTATACCGAAAATTCCACTCAAAACTCTCATGTTACCCACCTCCCGGAATAAAGTATTTTACACTATTTATATACAACAATTCATCTATGTAATTAAACGTTTTATTCTTTTACCCGGTTCCCCAAAGATGTGCTGATTGAATCGATTATATCGGTTGTCAAAAAGTTTTTCTGTTCATTATAATACAGCATAAATGTTTCCCGGAATAAATAAAATATCATTTGAAAAATAGAAAACCGCTTAAAATGAAATATATCAAACCGTATGCAATAGTAATAGGAAAAATGATTTCTTTACACGGGGCAAGGGATACGTTCATTTAAAATTTTTCAATTTACTTGCTGAATAGAGACAATATACTATTTATGCATGAAGATGGAATGTGAAAATTGCTACTATGAGTATTATAATAGTAACTCAATTTTGGTGTGGTTTCTGGTTTCTTAGCTTTGTATAGTTCAGAAAAAATATTTGCATTTATTAAAAATATTATATATTTTCCTTTGACTTATGGTATTGAAGAAGTAAAGAAAGGTCCCTTTTATGATCCGTGTACCATTACATTCATTAAAAAATGGAATGAATGTTGCAAAACCGGTTTGTGACATTCATGGGAATATCTTAATTGGACGAGGCGTGATTTTAAATGATAATTTTATTCAAAAATTAAAAGAACTGGGTTCTTCAAGTGTATTTATTCAGGATGGTAATACTGATGATATTATTCCATTTGAGAACATTTCTGATATACTCCGTGAAACAACCGTTAAAAGCTTGAAAGATTTATTTCAATCAGTGAGCGAAATCGTACAAAAGTTAAAAAATAAGTCGAATATTATTAATGATAATTCTATACATTCTGAAATATTTAAAGATGCTTTCCTGAAAAACTCTGATTTTGACAAAATAAAAGATAATTTAAATGAAATTATAAATCAAGTTATTAACAGAGAGATGATGATTGGTTTAACTCCTTTAAAAACAAATAATAATTATAAGTATGAACATTTAGTTGATGTTGCTGTTGTTTCCATTATGATCGGACTTAGAATGGGATTTAGAATCAAAGAACTGCGAGAATTGGGGCTTGGATGTCTTTTACATGATATTGGAGAAACATTTATTCTTCCTGAAATTTTAAACAAACCTGATAAGCTAAATCCAGAAGAGATGGCACAAATACAGACTCACCCCCTCTTAGGTTATAAAATAATAAAAGATATTCCCGGCATAGGTGTTATGCCGTCACTTGTTGCTCTGCAGCATCATGAGAGGCATGATGGAACAGGTTATCCCCGTGGACTCCATGGTATGAAACAAATGGGAAATAGACACGAAAAAAATGTTGTTCATAAATTTGGGAGTATAGCTGCAATTGCCGAAATATACGATGCCCTTTTATCAAAACGTCCCTATCGACAAGCATTTACCCGTGAAAAAGTTATCAAACTTATGCAGGATATGAAAAATAAAAATCTTGACGGTGCGATTTTAGAAAAATTTCTGGATATTACACCTCTCTTTCCTGATGGAACTATTGTTAGGGTCGGTGCTAATAATTATTATAATAATTACATGGGTGTTGTAACTGAAATTAGTACCGATAAACCCGACCGTCCTAAAGTCCGCTTGATCTATAATCAAAATGGTGAGTCAGTTGATCCGATAGATATCAACCTTGTTAATATTGAATCAAAAGATATAAGTATTGAGTCAGTTGTATAAGAGGACGGTGAAAAAGTTCTTTTTCACGCGCCCGTGTATGAAATCTATTACTCCGTCGCTGTCATTGGTCTCGTCGACCAGACGGGATGGCAAATAAATTAGTGCTTCGCGCTTATCCTTGACAGCATGTTCCTATACTCAGGTACTATTTCACCACACTTCGAATATAATCTTTCAAACTATGTTATCTTTATTCCGCTTTTCTTTTCACTTTTCTATTCCAATCCGTGCCTGAACCCCGATATCATAGTAATGTTTTACTGCATGCATCTCGGTAACAAGGTCGGCTTTTTCGAGCACCTGAGGGTCGGCATTTCTTCCGGTTATGACAAGTTCGACATTGGACGGTTTTGCATCCATTATTTTTAAAAGTTCACTGACGGGAAATAACTTAAAATGTACCGCGATGTTTGCCTCATCGAGAATTATCATATGGTATTCTCCGGAACGCAGTATTTCCATGACTTCTTTTAATCCCTCGGCCGCACAAATAATATCCGCCTTTTCAGGATTACTCTCTTCTCTTATGAAACTCCCACGTCCATATTGCCTGACAGTAATTAAACCTTCAAATTTACTGATAGATTTGAGCTCACTGTATTCCCCGCCTTTCATAAATTGAGCGATAAATACTTTCATACCAGCTCCGGCAGCCCGAAGCGCAAGACCAAATGCCGCGGTCGTTTTCCCCTTCCCTTTACCTGTGTAAACCTGTATGTATCCTCTCATGACATATTCCTCAAGATAAGTATGCAATACAATTTTTCCAGGTACAATAAAAATATTCTCAAAAAGCATATACTATAAAATAATAAAATTTTAAGCGGGCGGTGAAAAGTCCTTTTTCACACACCCTTAAAAATACAACTTACTATTCATCATGTACTTTTATCCAGCCTTCACGCTTTGATTTTAAATAAGTATTGTTTAATAAGGTAACCATACTGTCACATAATTTCCTTAAATCTGAATTCATACCCATATAACTGTTTACATACACCTGTTCATTTGAAATTTTTGTTACCAAAAACTGACTGGATATTATACTTAAAACGTCAAAATTACTCGTATTTTTATAATAGTCTTTAATGATATCGCACGTTTCGGGAGCGCTATTACCGAAGGGCTCCATTACAACAAATGACATAACATATCCTATTGTTTTACCACCTTTAAAATAAATTTCCATACAATCTACCAATAAATAGTAATCGTGTATGGCTGACTCTACCAGATCAACATCATCCAGATTCCTTAATTCTCTTCTAATATTCCTGATAACCTTTTCTCTTAAAGGAATTTTTGTGTTACGTGATACCTCTATACAAATACGTATTGAAAAATTTTTAACTTCTTCATTCGCAAAAACAGAACTCAATGAAAAAATAAAAAAACCGGTAATAATTATTGCATGATATATATTTTTCATTTTCATCACCATGTCGTAAGTCTTTTGTATATGTAGCGTTTTTCTTCACTTTCATATGTTCTCTATCAATAGTCTTATGTCAGATGTCGGACCCCAGAAGAAATAATATATATCATACTGTTAAAAGTATATATATTTCTTCATTCTGAATTCTGTCGTAAAATAAAGATTGAAAAAGTTCGTTTATGTTTCTCATATCATGAAATTTTCAACGATTGCCATGAAGCGTTCAGCTTCATCATTTGACAACGCTGTTTTAAGAATTGACTACTCTTAAAGGGCTGTGAAAAAGTCTTTTCACACGCCCCTTTTTGAAATATATGTCTGTGGTGCTGTCAAGGGCAAGACAAGCTGGCCTTTATGTAATTACATTGTATTTCAATATAGTACTGCAAACAGAAATTTGTCAGCTCTTTAAAATCCGTGCTGCCAGGGCCAGCCCTTGACAGCGCATTTCCCGGAGATTTTGAGTTTTTACCACTCTTTTAATCTCGTTACCTCAAAAATGATGAAACGGTTAAAAGATTTTTAAAGATTTTAAATATAGTATATTATAAAATTACTAAACAATGCATATGTTTTTACATATTAAAAACGCTTTACCGTACATCTGATAGTCAAGTCCTAAAAGTTCTGTAAATTCACTGTGATTTATTTGTGGGGTGAAACATGAATAAATATGCCATGAGTATTGCATTAATACTGTTCTTTTATGGGAATTGCTCGTATAAGATTGCAATGCTGCGCAAAACACTCGAACTGGAATGGAAATATTATATGTTAGAAGCCATTGTAATCCTTATTGCTTCAATTTTCATTGCATGTTTTTCATTATAATAATAACAGGTAGTTACATAAATAATATTTGAATTTTCAAGCGTGATAACATCCATAAAAATGCAAAGTATTATTTTTCATATATGTCTATACCATCAATGATATCATCAATATATATGTTCTGATTATTTTTCCCGTAATAAATATGAAGATTACCGCCCTCTTAAATGTCGAAATAGAAAACGGAATTTGAACACACAGAATTTACATGCAATTTTTTCCCTCTTTATTATCATCTTTAGCTTTTCTCGTTGAAAATATCGTTCTATATTTATCATGGAATATGAGATATAAATGTAATTTATTTCGCTGAAAGTCATGCCATGAAAAATCGCGGAGAAATACAAACATCGATACTTATCACAATAGGTATCTGCTTTCTATGCAGCACCTGTGGAATGGTGGCAATTCCAAAGAATACTGTTAAAAAACAGAGTGAGTATCTTTCTCCGACTGCTCTCGAAATTAATCCTGAAGACTCTACGCTTTATATTGCTGAAGCAACCGCGCAACAAATTGCCATATTTGATATTCCCTCCGGGCTGGTTACGGGAGTTATTACGCTCCCCGATAATCCCAGCGGTCTTGTTCTATCTCCGGATGGATCAAGATTATATGTTTCCTCGGGGTCATCAGATGGAACGGTTACCATAATTGAAACTTCTACCAATAAGGTGGTTACATCAATTCCGGTCGGACACACACCGTGTTCGCCCATTCTCTCACCGGACGGCAACGTTTTATTCGTGTGCAACAGATTCGACAATTCCCTCTCGGTCATAGATACTGCTCTAGAGAAAGAAATAGCTACAATTCCCATGATGTATGAGCCGATCGCTGCCGATATCACTCGAGATGGCAGGTATCTGTTCGTGGCAAATCATCTCCCGACAAACAACCAGATTGAAGAGTATATTACTGACGGCGGCTATATGGATATTCAGGGATATTCAATAGACGGTCAGTATGCCTCGAAAAGCGTTGTTGTCGCTGTCGATGTTGCTACATATAAACTCAAGGCAATTATTCAGCTTCCGAAAGGCTCCACCTCGCTCAAAGGCATTTGTAGTTCTCCTGACGGAAAGTATATATATGTGACCCATATTCTTGCACGTTATAAACAGCCAACCAGGGACATCAAGTATGGTTCGATAAACACAAATGCGCTAAGTATTATTGATAGTGCCAATATGGAATTAAATAGTACGGTTCTTCTGGATGATATTGAAAAGGGTGCAGCCAATCCCTGGGGCGTGATATGCTCTGAAAACGGTGAATTTTTATGTGTTACCCATGCCGGAACGCATGAACTCAGCATAATCGACCGTGGAAAACTCCATGCAAAATTGAACGCTCTCCTTTCCGGCACTACAAAAACCACCACTGATGATTTGCTCTATGATCTCACATTCATGAATGGGCTGCGTCAAAGGATTCAACTGAAGGGTAACGGTCCCCGAGGGATAACGACTCTGGGCAAACAATTCTTTGCGGCAGAATATTTTACTGATTCGCTGAGTATTGTGTCTTTCGATATACACGGGAAGCCGATTGCAACATCCGTTCTACTTGGTCCGACACATCCGCAAACCCCCGCAAGAAAAGGCGAGATGTACTTCAACGATGCAAATCTCTGCTTCCAGACATGGCAGAGTTGTGCGAGTTGTCATCCCGATGGACGGCCGGATGTATTGAACTGGGATCTTTTAAACGATGGCGAAGGCAATCCGAAAAACACCAAGAATCTGCTCTTGAGTCATCAAACGCCACCAGCCATGATAACAGGTGTCAGAAAAAGTGCAGAGGATGCTGTCCGAGCCGGATTTGAACATATCCTTTTTCAGAAATGTACCGAAGCATGCTCGGATGCAATCGATACCTATTTAAAATCGCTTGAAATAGTTCCGAGCCCGTATCTTGTTAACGGGAAATTGAGCAGAAATGCAAAACACGGCAGAAAAATTTTCAAAAAGTGCGGTTGTATAGAATGCCATCCGCCGCCGCTGTATACCGATCTGAAAAAATACGCTGTCGGAACCGGAAACGGCAACGAAAAAAACAGCTTGTTTGACACCCCTACTTTGATCGAAATCTGGCGAACTGCGCCATATCTTTACAACGGCAAAGCGCTGTCGATTTTTGAGGTACTGACAACATACAACAGGAGAAACAAACACGGTAAAACTTCACATTTGAACTACGAAGAACTGAATGATTTGATAGAATTCATTCTTTCTCTTTGAGTTTATATTTTCATATCGGAAGTGTTAACACTTGAAACATATAATTTGCTTATTAAGTTTAAACAGTTTTAATAAAATTATTCCGTTAATAACTATTTGTTTTTTCTTAACTCACCCCCTCAGTCCCCCTCTCTTGGAAAGAGAGGGGGATGACCGCCCTACTCAGTTCCCCTTCTCTTGCCAAGAGAAGGGGTTAGGAGATGAGTTAGGGTATGGGGATGGGATATAAGCGGAGCTAACTTTATAGGCGTTTAATATAATTTGAAACAGTTTCATTTTTAAATCGTTATACTTTTCAAGGGCGCACATTTCTGTCTATTCATCAAAAACGTAATGAAATCGAATGAGCCGATACATTTTTTATTTCAAGCATAAACGATAGTATTAGAACATAAAGGAGATACTGTACATTGAAAAGCAGACGTCATTTTTTGAAAATTTTATCTTCTGGATCTGCCGGTTTGGTAATCGGTTCCCGTACCATTGCTGAAAAAGCTTTTGCCGCACCACCACAAACAAAGAAAAGCCGTGTTTCATTTGTAGCCGGAAACGACCGTCGTGAAATGATTTTCCAAACACTCAAACCCTTCGAAAAAGAGATTGAAGAAGGTATACAGGGGAAACAAATCGTTATTAAACCGAATTTTGTATGGCATGGTAACCCTCTTTGCGCTACTCATCCCGATGCAATTCGAGGATTACTTGACTTTTTGAAACCTCTCTATAATAAAACAATCATCATCGGTGAATCAACCGCATCTCCAAACGGAACACTGTTTTGTTTTGATCAGTATGGCTATTTGCCGCTGGAAAAAGAGTTCGATGTTAAACTTGTTGATCTTAACCTGGATTCTTATTCTATCGAATGGATACTTGATGATAAAAAGCATCCGTTCGATATAAAAATTATTGATACGTTTCTTAATCAGAACAACTACGTAATCTCACTTGCACGAATGAAAACACACGACTGTGTAGTCGGCACACTTGCTCTTAAAAACGTGGTTATGGCATCTCCGATAAACGTACCGAAAAATCATCCGGATTACATACGAAATCAGCATGAAAAAGCGAAAATGCATGCGGGAGGCGCCAATGGCATTAATTATAACATATTTCGTATTGCTTCCAGGGTACGTCCCCGGCTTTCAATCATAGACGGTTTTGTCGGTATGGAGGGTAATGGTCCTAACAATGGAACTCCGGTTGAGCATGGAGTAGCACTTGCCAGCTTTGATGTCGTTTCAGCCGATAGAATCGGGATCGATCTCATGGGAATAAACTACAGCGATGTCGGTTACCTGCAGTGGTGTTCCAAAGCAGGTTTCGGGCATGGCGAGCGCAGTGACATTGAGATAGTAGGCCCTGATATTTCACCTTACAGAATCAATTACAAACTTCATGACAATATTGAATGGCAGCTTACATGGAAGACTGCATCAAACTGAAATCAATACTTTTTTTCACCTGCTCTTTTTTCTGATAGTAACTATACCCGTATGACAGGTATCCGGAAGAAACCGTCTCCTATCCTCCAAATCTCAAGTATACCGGAGGCAGTTGCGAACGGCACCATGTTCGTTGATGGGTGCGCGTACGGAATCCCTGGCTTCAAACCATTTCTGCCCAATCCGCCATTTACATGCGATGATGACGCTCAATCATTTCAGGAATTATCCGCCTGAGCGTTTCTCATGGACAGCGATATGCGTTTTCTGTCTACATCGACTTCGAGCACCGTTACGTTGACCTTCTGGTGCACTTTCACCACATCGGCGGGATTCCTGACAAAACGGTCGGCGAGCTGGCTGATATGCACAAGGCCGTCCTGGTGAACGCCGATATCTACAAATGCCCCGAAAGCGGTTATATTCGTCACGATCCCGGCGACTTTCATGCCGGGTTTCAGGTCGGTGATGGAATGAATGCCTTCTGCAAAGCTGAACAGCTCGAATCCGGAACGCGGGTCGCGGCCGGGTTTTGCGAGCTCTACCATGATGTCATTCAACGTGGGAAGCCCGACGGTTTCGGTCACATACCGGGATATGTCGACCTGTTCGCGAAGCGACTCCTTCCGTAATAAATCGAGCACCGAACTACGACAGTCGTATGCGATGGATTCCACCACATGATAGCTCTCAGGGTGCACAGCGCTTGCATCGAGGGGATTGTCACCGTCCATGATTCGCAGGAAACCAGCCGCCTGTTCAAACACCTTGTCCCCCAGACGGGGCACCTGCATGAGTTCCTCGCGTGACCGGAAAGGCCCTTGTTCGTCGCGGAAAAGCACAATCGTCTTCGCGAGCGAAGGCCCGAGACCGGAGACGTAAGTCAGTAGCTGCCTGCTGGCAGTATTCAGGTCGACTCCCACGCTGTTGACACAGCTTATGACGACATCGTCAAGTTTATCCTTGAGCATTGCCTGGTCGACATCATGCTGGTACTGGCCGACTCCGATGGATTTCGGATCGATCTTGACAAGCTCCGCCAGCGGGTCCATAAGGCGCCTGCCGATTGAGACGGTGCCGCGCACAGTGACATCGTAATCGGGGAATTCTTCCCGCGCCGCCTCGGAAGCGGAATATATCGAGGCTCCGCTCTCGTTCACCATAACAACAGGCGGGGTTCCCGGCAGGTCGATAGAGCGTAAAAAAGCTTCCGTCTCCCTTCCCGCAGTTCCGTTTCCCACTGCGATCACCTCAACATTAAACCGTTTGCAGAGATCAATCACGGTCTTTTTTGATTGCTCGGCGAGCTTTTCGGACTGGTGCGGAAAGATGGTATCGTTGATAAGCAGTTTTCCCTGGCTGTCGAGACAGCAAACCTTGCAGCCGGTGCGATACCCAGGATCGACCGCCATGACATTTTTTCTTCCGAGCGGAGAAGCGAGGAGCAGTTGCCGCAGGTTATCTGCGAATACCCTGATCGATTCATCATCGGCGCTTCTCTTGGTTTCCTTCCTGATTTCAGTTTCGATAGACGGAGCGAGCAGGCGTTTGAAACCGTCGTGAACCGCAGTCTTCACTTCGAGAGAAGCGGGGGTGCCGCCTTTCACGAAAAGAGATTCCAGAACGTACAGGGCTTCGTCCTCAGGCGGGATCACGCGGAGTGACAGGACGTTTTCTTTTTCCCCCCTCCTCATGGCGAGAACCCTGTGTGAAGGGGCATTGGAGACTGGCTCTTCCAAATCGAAATAATCCCTGTATTTCGATCCTTCCTCCTCTTTCCCGGTAATCACTTTTGTCCTGAACATTCCTTTTGTCGCATAGAGGTGACGCATTTTTTCGCGGGCCTCCTGATGCTCGCTCACAAATTCAGCGATGATATCTCGCGCCCCGGCAAGTGCCTCTTCAACGTTGTCGACTCCTTTATCCGGATCGACGAACGCCAGGGCTTCGGTTTCGGGATCCCTGTCGTCCTGTTCAAGCAGAATATCCGCAAGGGGTTCAAGCCCTTTTTCTCTGGCCACAGTAGCCCTGGTCCGGCGTTTCGGGCGGTATGGAAGATAGATGTCTTCAAGTTCTGTCATGGTTTGAGCCGCCATCAGCTTATCGCGCAGTTCCTCCGTCATAAGCCCCCGCTCGTCGAGGGATGCGAATATCGCTTCACGGCGTTTGTCGAGAACCCTCAGTTGCGTGAGACGGTCGCGGATTCCGGTGATTTCCACCTCGTCGAGACTGCCGGTCGCTTCCTTGCGGTAGCGGGCGATAAACGGCACGGTAGCGCCGTCCTCGAGCAAACTCACGGTCGCCCGCACCTGACCGTCCGATATGTTGAGTTCTTCGGAGACTCTTGAAATATAGTTGGTGCCTGATTCCATTGTGCTTATCCATTCCCCTTTCAAAATTGTATACGAAACTTGTACTTAAGACCGCTTTCGTTGTTGGAGACAAACGGTTATTTCATAATAATAACTTCAATTCATTCGTGTAAGGTTAAAATAAAAAAGTGGGCGACCTCATTATTCAGATTAGATTTAGATCACGCTTAATCATGTATCGATTCAGAACAGGAGGAATTGCTTATGAGTAGGAATACGTTATTTTCGCAGATTTTGCAACTCATTTTTCGTTACCGTTTCAAAAAGTGTGTTTATCAATACGATTGAGACAGGCACACAAAGCGTCTTTCCTTTTGGCAGCACTTGCTCGTACTGCTATTATCGCAGTCGAAATGTCTCAATGGAGTTTTGCCGATTTCCGCCTCCATTTAACCGGCTCATGGCTTAATAAGGCCGGGAAGCCCGGAGAACCGGGATAATTCATTGACTTTACCTTGCCCGGCATATTATTTTTACAGTGCGGGTAACGGCCTCAAACGGATTTGTGCGCTTTCCGGAGCTGCATACGGGAATTATGCGCCGGCAAGCACATAACATTACATCGGATATCCTCCATGCTGATTGTCAGTAATATTTCAAAATCCTTCGGTGAAAGAACACTCTTTGCCGGTTTGTCCTTCACGCTGTATGCCAGGGACAGGCTCGGCGTCGTGGGAGCCAACGGCTCCGGTAAGACAACGCTTCTCGAGATCATATCAGGAAGCTCAGACAGCGATACCGGCGAAGTACACCTCCAGAAAGGTGCCACAATCGGTTATCTCGAACAAAGCCTCTCTTTCGATCAGGACCGCTGTCTTCTGACAGAAGTCAAAAACGCGCGAACCGACACCGAGATTCTCGAACACAAGCGAAAACTCATCCACGACCGCCTGGCGGAAACCATCGATCCGGAAGAACAGAAATCACTCGTCACGGAACTGGGCGAACTCGACGCGCATTACGAACACTCCGGCGGCTACAGCATCGAGTACGAAGCGAAGAAAATTCTCGCGGGCCTCGGGTTCAGGGAGAGTGATTTTCAGCGGCCGTTGAGCGAATTCAGCGGCGGCTGGATCATGCGGGCGGGACTGGCGAAACTGCTTCTCAGCGAACCCGATCTGCTCTTTCTCGACGAGCCGACAAACCATCTCGATCTCGACGCTGTCATCTGGTTCGAGAATTTCCTCAGGGAATATGCCGGTGCAGTCATTATCATCAGTCATGACCGTGCTTTCCTGAACCGCACCGCCACGAAAATCATCGCGCTGGAACATGAAAAGGCCAAACTGTACCACGGCAATTATGACGCATACCGCGAAACGAGAGAAAAGGAACGCGAGACCATAGAAGCGACTGTAAAGAACCAGGAGCGTCTTATAGAAAGCGAACTCCGTTTTATCAACCGTTTTCGTGCGAAAAACACAAAAGCATCACAGGTTCAGAGCCGCCTCAAACGCCTCGAAAAAATGGACATTGTCTCCGCGCCGCAAAGCATGCGGAAAGTGCGCATGAACATCTCCAAATCTCCGAGAAGCGGGAAAACCGTTCTGGCTTTCGATCGCGCCTCATTCGGGTATGACGGCTCCTATCTCTATCAGGATCTGTATCTGAATCTCGTGCGCGGGGAAAAAATAGCGCTTGTCGGCCCGAACGGCGCTGGTAAGTCGACGCTCCTGAAACTCATGGCTGGTGTACTCGAACCCGATGAGGGCAGTCTGACGCTGGGCCACAATGTCCGGCCGGCATACTACGCCCAGCACCAGGCAGAACAGCTTGTCGGCACGAACACGGTGCTTGAGGAATTGCGGTACGCGGCAGTCGATGAGACCGACGAACGGCTCAGGACAATGCTCGGCTCTTTTCTTTTTTCCGGCGGCGACGTCGATAAAAAAGTGTCTGTGCTGTCGGGCGGCGAACAGTCGCGTCTCGCGCTCTCCAAGCTCTTTCTCCGCCCCTCCAACCTAATTCTCATGGACGAACCTACCAACCACCTGGACATACCGTCGCGCGATGTGCTCACAGCCGCGCTCAGCGAGTATGACGGCACCCTGTGCATCGTTACGCACGACAGGGAACTCATCGACAGCGTTACCGACAGGATTATAGAGGTCGTGGACGGTATCGTGACAATCTATCATGGCAACTACAGCGACTACAGCGAAAAAAAAGAGCGTAAAAAAGCTGTGGAGCGTTCGTACCGGGCATCAGCACAGAAAGCGCCGGGCTCTGCGGACAGGGAACGAAAGCGCGTCGAGGGTGAACTCCGCAACCGTTTCTACCGGGAAAGCAAACATCTCCGTAAGCGCATCGAAGATATCGAAAAGGAGGTGGGGACGGCCGAAATACGTATCGATGAGATCGAGCTGTTGCTGGAAGACCCGCCGGTAAGCGGCGGGCGTGACACGTTCAATGATCTTCTCAATGAATATCAGACGCTCAAGGACAGAAAGGCGGTGCTCGACGAGGAATGGCTGGAGCTGGAAATCGAGGTCGAAGCGGTTAAAGAGAATGTGTGGGGAGATCAGGTGTAGAATATATCAACCTGAGTACTAAAGGCCATTGGTTTTCATCTATAAGAAATACATTCCGTACATTTAATACTGTATGTCGTCAGAACAAATTGGACACTATGAGTAAAAAGTTTGGGATAAATTGCGAAAAAATTGCTGTGAGTTTGTATACAGTTATTCTTCGATGCAAATCCTCCGTCAAAAGCTACTTGTCGTTGATCATTTCATCCATTTCTCATACTCAGCTATTATTGGCGCATTTTCAAAAGGCTTTAATTTTATTTTATATTCTTCTAAACCTCCCTTTACCTGTTCTAATAGTTGATTGTATTGAGTATTCGGTATATACATTTTATCGCACGACATTTTTATTGGACCTATTGGTATTTTAATCCCAAAAATATTATATGATATCGTACTTTTCATTTCAAATGGCTGCGTCTTCTCATCCTTTCCACTAGTAATAAAAAAGTCAATACCACTTTGAAGAATATTCAAATTTAAAGTGCCTTGCCTCAAAGTTATTTTCCCTTTTTCGACAATTTCTGCAATCTCATAGATATATTCTACATCTTCTCGAGTAATGTCTTCCGATGGCAATATGATTGGTATTTTTGTTTTCTGCTGGATAAACTGCAATTTTTCTAAAATTTTCAATCCTTGTTTACTTGTCTCTTTAGTTTCTATATCGGGAATTCGGGTGTTTACAAAATCAAGGCCAGTTTCAATGTTCTCCATTCTAATTAATCCACCGCTAACCATTTCAGAATAAAACTTTTCACTTTCAAGTACTTGCTTAACATTATAACCGAAAGGATTAATTGAAAAATGAAACGTTATTTTTTTATTTTTCTTATTAAATATTACTTCTACTTGAAGTGGGTATTTTTGTGATTTATTTGATAACAATATTTCTTCAGCTCCTACTCTATCAACCGAAAGTTCTATGTTTTCCAGTGAAGCTTTGAGAGCTTTTTTTCGTATAATACTTATTTTAATTTTTAAAAACATGGGAGCTTTTGCAGAAGATAATTCTAATTTTTCTATATTCCGGTCATCAATTAATTTCGATAGTTCATCATGAATGGAGAAATCTTTAATAAATGGCTTTGTGATTGTGAACGGTGTCCCTTTATTCCTAAAGTTTTCAAATGAAGTAAATAGCTTGTTGCCCGCTGGTGTTTTTGGGAACATAAACTGGGCAGATGCAAATGTTATAGGAGTACCATCTTCATTTAACTTTGGATTTAAAATTATTTTTGTTTCATTTTTATTAACAACTATTTCAGGAGAAAAGTTATTAAAGTTTTTAAGTTTGCTTTTAATTGCTTCAGCGTCTGTCATTATTGTAGTTTCTGGTAAATACTCCTGAATTAGTTCCCAGAGCCGTTCTCCACCTATGAAAGTAACTAATTTTAATAATTTGTCATCTTTAAGTATACCTTCAGCCGCAATTCCAAATTCTTTTGTAATATCATGTGAAGAAACAAAATAACAGTGATTTATTGTTTTTTCTCAAGTGTAGTATTACAAATATAAGTTGACGATAAACATTCTTTTATTTGAGTAACAACATCACTAACATCTAAAACTTTACCGCTTATTTTTTTTGCCTTTACTACTACTCCATAATTAACTCTGTCACGTATACCCTCAGGTTTCCACATAACAATATCTTTGCCTATTTCATTATACCCATGATGATCAATAACGTCTCTGAATTCCATAGCTATGAATAGGGGTATTAATACTTTAGTTCTTAACTCGTTTTCTTTCATTGCAACGAGTTTTTCTTTTGTTAGTCCCATATAAAACCTTTTTGATATAATTATGCATACTGTAATACATTATTAATATGTATAAGTAAATAAAACAATTCAAGTTAATAATTAAGATTTTTAAAAAACTATCTTGATGCTTATGTCATGAGTTATATTCTATATAATTTACCTAATTACACAACACCTTTAAACTAATTACTCACCATAAACTCCCTGCATTTCACCAACACCTTTGTCTTTAATGACCCAATCTTTTATAATACTTGTTGTGTTAGGATTTGAGTAATAAATTATGAAAAGGGGGTAAGGTCAATCAGTCAAATGAATTTGGCCTTCTAAGCCCATGAGAGAGAAAGGTGTGTCTCTTAGTACTCCTTCGAAGGAAATAGTCAAAATTCGGGTGGGATATGTTGGTATATAATGGATAACTACTTTAGAATCATTTCCAGTTTTGTGTTGAAAAAATTATATGCTAAAGGTGTCCACTTTGTTCTGACGGTTTACAGCATATAAATTGCATACTATTATAATGCCTTGTAATCGGCATTGGACTATTAATTGAGGCGCATTGTCGGCGAATTTCTGCTTGATAACGTCTATCGCATTGAAATACTTACGATTCCTTTTAATAGATTTAAACTCATTACTAAAAAACAGGGTCAACTCATTTTATTCAACCAAATATTTACCCGAATCACGCTTTTTTACTTCCCTCTATTATTTTTTTTCAGCGTGGCGACGATCGGTTTCTTTCAAAAATCGTTTACGCAGCCTTATATATTTGGGTGTTATTTCGACAAGCTCGTCATCCTGAATATATTCAAGAGCCATTTCAAGGCTCATGACACGCGGTGGTCTTACACGTGAGGCATCATCCTTACCGGCAGCTCTGAAATTCGTTAATTGCTTTGTTCTGGTGAGATTAACGGTAATATCATTGTCTCTGCAATGCTCACCTACAATCTGCCCTTCATAGATCTTATCCATGGGTTTGACAAAAAATATACCACGATCATAAAGAGCATCGAGTGAATAAGCTGTAACCTGTCCGGTCTGAGTGGCTATCATAACACCTGCCTGTCTTTGAGGAATTGAGCCGCGCATGAGTTCATACCGTTCGAACGAATGGTGCATAATAGCTCTTCCTTGCGTTGCATTCATCATACGTGTATGCAATCCGAAAATACCACGTGAGGGAATCCTGAATTCAAGATGCACATAGGAATTATCACCATTATTGGCATTCATATTAATAAGTTCTGAACGCCGTTCACCGATAAGATTCATTACAGCACTTTGGCATTCCAGCGGACAGTCAACAACGAGCAGTTCGATCGGCTCATTACGCAACCCATCGATTTCCCTTATGATAACATCCGGCTTTCCGACACAGAGTTCAAAACTTTCCCGACGCATATTTTCGAGTAATATGCCGAGATGCATGAGCCCTCTTCCCGAAACAACAAATTCTTCTGATGTCCGTCCGGGTTCCACACGAAGTGCAACATTGCTCTGTAATTCTCTTTCGAGACGTTCTTTAATTTTCTGGCTTGTCACTGATCTGCCATCTGTGCCGGCAAACGGCCCGTCATTGACACGAAAAGTCGTATTCATTGTCGGCTCGTCAATTGTTATTACAGGAAGCTGACTGGGTTTATCAGGACTCGCAATAGTATTGCCAATATCTACGGGATCGAGACCCGCAATCGCACAAATATCACCGGCATATATTGTAGCCACCTCTTTTTTACCAAGACCCTCGAACTGGTAGAGCAACTTGATTTTCTGTTGTGTATGGCGACCATCTTTATCGATGACGGTTACCGGTTGTCCTACCGAGAGTACTCCGAAAAAGACTCTGCCGATAGCAATTCGCCCAACAAAATCAGAGTAGTCAAGCGACGTTACAAGCATCTGTAATGGCATATCATAGGCTGCATCAGGTGCATGAACATGATTAACAATGGCATCAAAAACAGGCTGCATATCATCGTTCTTTTTATCAAGATCATACGTAGCCCACCCATATTTTGCCGATGCAAAAATTACCGGAAAATCGAGTGCATTATCTGAGGCATTGAGATCGACAAGCAAATCAAACACTTCATTGACAACTTCATCAGGCCTGGCATCCGGTCTGTCAATTTTATTTACTACCAGTATGGGCTGCAATCCATGTTCGAGCGCTTTTCCAAGAACAAAGCGTGTCTGCGGCATCGGGCCATCAAATGCATCAACAAGCAAAAGTACACCGTCAGCCATTTTTAAAACACGCTCGACCTCTCCGCCGAAATCAGCATGGCCGGGTGTATCGATTATATTGATTTTATACTCATCACCCTCTGTGCTTGTATATTTGACTGCGCAGTTTTTGCTTAAAATAGTTATTCCGCGTTCTCGTTCAAGGGGATCAGAGTCCATTATCAATCCGTGTTGACCACCAGCTAGTTTGTCGAGATCCTCGTTGCGAAACATTCCTGACTGGTAGAGTAGTTGATCAACCAGAGTGGTTTTACCATGGTCCACATGAGCGATGATTGCTACATTTCGTATATGATTTATTTTCATAATGCTCCATTAAAATTGTGTGACTTTTTCGTTCTTTTTTTTGTTGTCCATACCATGGACAGAGATTTTAATATAGCATAGTAAAATAATAAAAATGTTTCATTTTACCTATAAAAGAATTCACTTTTCAGTTTATTATATTGTAACATGTTATACCATATTATGAAAGCATTTTCAGGTTTTATATGGGGAACACGGGCTGAGCGGTTTCTACTATAATAGATTTCATTCAATGTGTAGTACCGTAGATAGTATGTGAGATAGCTGTTTCCTGAAAGTGTAACGAGTATATAAATAACCTTCTCAAAGTTAACAGCTTATTTTAGATTAAAATATAACAATAATTACTTGTTTTAAGCCTGAAATTCTACTATTTTGGAATTGTATAAATGGATTGTTTAAAGTATACATATTTGAAAAAGGTATATCAAAATGGATACGTTCAATTCAGTAGAAGAAATTCTCGATTATGCAATTTCTAATGAAGAAGAATCGTCCGAATTTTACTCTTACCTTGCCGAACAAATTGATAATCCTGAACTTAAAAGAATTCTGAATACATTTGCACATGAAGAAGAAGCACACAAAAAGAAATTAATCATGGCAAAGAAAGGGATTATTAACCTTATACCGGATAAAAACATAATCGACCTGAATAAAAACGATTATTTGGTTGCCGATTCAGCACATCCGAAAATGGATACATCCGATGCATTACGGCTTGCAATAAAAAAAGAAAAAGCTGTTTTTAATTTGTATCTAACCATGGCGCAACATACATATGATGAAAAATATCGAAAAATGTTTATTTTACTTGCACAAGAAGAGGCGAAACATAAAGAGAAATTTGAGGATGAACTGGGTAAATTATGAAAAATATTTTTCATTTTGTTCCTGTTAATTTCATGAAACAGTATAAAATACGTTTTCTTACAAAACATGAGAAAACATTTCAATACTATCATTTGTTAATACCTGTTCATTTCTTCTGATAATTTAAAAAACCAAGTATGATACATTTCATTTCAGGATACCGGAAAAAGAACGTTTTCACCGCCATTATACGATAACAAAGTAAAGGCAGGATGCAGGAATGGAGTATGTGAGGTGGGACGATAGCATGAGTGTCAACATCGAACTCATTGACAACCAGCATATCAATCTCATTATGATGATAAACAAACTCCATAGAAGTTTGATAATCGGTCAGGGAAATGCTGCAGTCGGTCCTGTTTTGACTGGATTGGTTGATTATGTAAAAATTCATTTCAGCACAGAAGAAAAGCTGATGAAAAAGTATAACTACCCTGAGTATGACATACAGAAGCAAGAGCATGTACAATTAATCTTAAAATTAAAAGATTTTCTGAAAAAGTATAAGGAAAGATCGCCATTGCTTGCCAGGGAAATATTAATATTCCTAGGCGAATGGGTCAGAATTCACATAAAGGAAGAAGATGCAAAGTTTAAGCCGTTTTTTCATAAACATGGTGTGAAGTAGCCACACTATTGTGAAAGAAAAACAATAAAATATAGTTCAAAAATAATCCTCTCATCAAGTCTAGAACTAAAAAATAAAATGTACGTTTTTGCTACCCTCTCTCCATAATTCTTGATGCTATGAGTCATTCGCCGAAGATAAAATCCGGATAATTCCCGCTTGATTTGACAGAATTGATGAGTTATCATGTGTTCTGAAGAATGAATAGCAGAGTATAAAATTTGGAAAAAATGACACCTTCAGAAGAAACCGTACCGACATCTTTATCCTCCAAGAAACACTTTGGAAATGTTGCGGCAATTTCTGTGTTTTCATTCATTGGTATTGTGTACCTGTTCACCTTGGTAACACTTTATCCGAATATGCCGATAACAACCAGAAATGCTGAAGACATCCCGACTTTTATGGAAATATACCCCCCCTTCAGGATGGATGAAGTTAACTATTACACCATGGCACAAAACATAATCAATGGAAATCCATACGAAGACGGTTCCATAGAAATGAACTTCTCCATTGGATTTTCCATTGCAGCCGTTCCATTCATTGTAATCTGGGATAAACTGGGAGGGTATATTGCCAATGTAGTAATTGTATGGTTTTCGCTTCTCATATTTTTTTTGATTGCCCGACGCTATGTGTCGCTTTTGAAATCCCTTCTGATGACTTTATTGCTCGCGTTTGCAACCCTGAACTGGTTCTATGCGGTTTCATGCTATTCCGAACCACTGTCACAGCTTCTTATACTTTTAGGATTTTATTTTCTTACCTGGGATAAAACCTCGAAAAAACTGAACCTCGCGCTTTTCGCAGCAGGCGCTCTCTTAGGTTTAAACATTTTTATCCGCCCTTATTCTATCTTGATAGTTATCCCTTTCTTTCTCTTGAGCTGGATTGAACACAACAAAAAATTTACGTTCAACAACAGGGCATTCTGGTTTGCCGGAGGGATAACTCTCATATGTATACTGTGGCTTATACGGAACCAGATTTTTTTCGGGGATCCGTTGAGTTTTGAATACACGCGTATGGTTGGACGAATGACCGGAGACGCTTCGATAAAACATTATTCAGGAAACTTTTTCTGGGGTATACATCAACTTCTTTTCGACCAGTTTCACGGTCTTTTCACAATCACACCTATTCTATTGCTCTTTCCTGCAGGCTTACATAAAATGTGGCATCATAAAATGAAACAAGAATCGCTTATGCTTCTATGCGCCGCATTGATTATTGTTATATTTGTTGCATTTTCACCATATCCATTCACCGAATTCGGGCTCGGATCACGTCACATGGTGCCGATACTTCCCCTGCTTTTTTTGCCTTTGATTTTTTTCATCGATGGAACCCTTTTCACCAACATTATTATTACCCTTCTGGCGCTCTATTCATTTTATCATTCGGGTCTGGGATGGTTCACCGGTACTGCAGATTACATAGGAGAACGCGGAATTTTTGTCGGTTTATTGCATCAAAGAACTTCTCAGGCGATTATCCTTGCCAGAAAGAATATTCTCCCGAAAAGAGAATTTACATCAGAACAGGAACTTATCGATACATTCTATGAAGCTCGTAAAAAATGCGATATGATGAAATTTTTTCAAACCCTGCATCCGGAAGTTATCGTTAATATTCGCGGAAATGAGCAGGCATTTACGAATTTTATTAGAACACATCCGAATGTTAAATCACTCATTATTTCTGTCGATACTGAAAAAGGAATTTTATTGAAAAAGATTACGTTCCGGTAAAAAAACTTTACGGAAATTATATATTCATAGTTTCTGAAAGCTGAAATTGGAGAACATTTTGGAGAAAGATATTATTACAGGTTGTATTGTTATTGTATGTGCACTCGGTTTCTTAACATACCTTGTGTTCTGGAGCAAGGGAACGATAGAATTTATAGCAAGAAACAAGTTTCGCTCAATCCGTGAGATATTAAAGGAATTGCATGAAAGAAACTGAGTCTCATATATCTTCTGAACTCTCACGGGAACTCTCGCTTTTCCATATCACCATGATGGGACTGGGTATGATGATCGGCGCCGGTGTTTTTCTCGGAATCGGCAATGCGATTCATGTTTCCGGACCTGGCGGTGTAATCCTAACTTTCAGTCTCAACGGCCTGGTAGCGATTTTTACTGCTCTTTCCTATGCTGAACTCAGTTCGGCAGTTCCTCATGCCGGTGGTGCGTATAATTTTGCACGCCTTGCATTCGGCCGGGGAACAAGTTTTACCGCCGGATGGATGGAGTGGTTTGCATCAAGTGTCGCCGGAAGCTTATATGCAGTAACTTTTGCGATTTACACGGTACGCTATTTTGAGGGGCTGGAACTGCTTGCATGGGTTCCTTTTCCCATCTACTATATCGAAAAAGTGGTAGCTCTTATCATCGCCTGCTTATTTCTTTACATCAATTACAGGGGCGCTTCGGAAACCGGAAAAATCGGAGCATTTTTTACACTCGGCCAGACAATTTTCCTTATCTGTATCGGTGTTATCGGAATCTTTGTGGCTACAAAAGACCCCTCTCGTCTCCAGAACTTTACACCTTTTCTTCCTCACGGCTGGCTTAAGCTCCTGACAACTATGGGTTTTACCTATGTGGCATTTGAGGGATATGAAGTTATTGCACAGGCTGGCGATGAAGCTATAGACCCACGCAAGAACCTTCCGAAAGCAATGATATATTCAGTTTTTATTGCAACGCTAACCTATGTGGCAGTTTCCTTTGCCGCAATTGTCGCCGTAAAGGCCGGGTCACATGGTGTCGGAAATGTACCCTGGCAATGGATCGGCAGTTTCAAAGAAAAAGGATTCGGTGAAGCGGTCTCACGTCTGATGCCGTTTGGAAATTTTATGCTTACTCTGGCAGTAATATTTGCTTCAACCTCCGCATTAAACGCTACTATCTTTTCTGCAACAAGAGCATCGTATGCACTTGGCCGTGATCGAATGCTGCCTGCTTTTTTCGCAAATATTTCCAGCAAACAAAAGACTCCTTTTATTGCACTGATTTTTACCGGAATCATTATTATCAGTGTGGCACTCCTGCTCCCGACCATGGATGTGGCTTCGAGTGCAAGCATAATGTTTCTCTTTCTCTTTTTCCTGGTAAATATCTGCGTGATTAAAATACGGTTGAATATGGGCGATGAATTGACATATGGATTTATCATGCCGTTTTTCCCATGGTTACCGATAGCTGCAATAATTTTTCAGGGTCTGCTTGCAATCTGGATTATTCACATGAGTTTTATAGCATGGATTGTGGCTCCCGTATGGATAATTTCAGGTATCGTAATATATATTTTCTACTCGAAATCGCATGCGATATCAACAAAAGAGGAAATCCTTGTAATCGAGGATGAAGAAGCTCCGACGGGTAAAGAATACCGCATAATGGTCGCATTGGCTAATCCTAAAAACGTTCTTGAAATGGTTCGGACGACATATTTTATCAGCCAGGCTCATAATGCTGAGATTAAGCTTTTACACATGGTACCGGTCCCGGAACAAGTCCCTTTGACCGACGCAGAAAAGTTCATGCTGGAAGGGAAAGAAGGGATTATGGAAGCCATGATGTATCTTGTTCTCCATTTCCCTGTTACAACAACCATACGGTACTGCCGTAATATCGCACGAGGCATTGTAAACGCTATCAGAGAAAAGAATATTGACATGCTCATCATGGGGTGGCATGGAAAACCGAGGGCCTATGGTTTCCGGCTCGGCAGTACTGTCGATGCAATAATGGAGCGTTCCCCATGTAATATTGTCATTTTGAAAGATATCGGCAGCCGTGAATTCAAACGAATACTGGTACCTGTGGCAGGAGGCCCAAACAGCGTCTTGGCGCTTGAAATTGCAAGTATTTTAGCCGAAAAGGATAATGCCGAAATAGTCGCTTTTACCGTGAACGCTCCGAAGAAGGAAAAAATTAGCTTAGACCAATTTTTGGAGATTTACAAAGACAGACCTCTTTTAAATTTCAACCGCATCAAAAACAAAAGCACCGTCTCTCATAATAAAGTTGAACCCATTCTTAAAGAATCAGAGGATTATGACCTGGTTGTCCTTGGTTCGACAATGGACCCAATCATCTATCAGGTAACAAGGGAATCAGTTTCCAACGCTGTCGCACAACGTTGCACGAAACCACTCATTATTGTGAAAGCATCCGGCGGCATCATTTCATGGATAAAACGGTGGCTGTAAGATACTTTTTAATGTACGATTGTTGATTCCGGATCGATTGTTTTTCTATACGATAATCTTCAATAATTACATGCTGCAGAACGGATGTTGAACCTTTTAAAACAAAATACTCGCCAGCCTCCCGCGATACCTGGAAGTCAGTTCGCTTGTCTGTCCGGTTATAACAAAAAGGGAAAGAACGGCTTCTTTTGCCTTTCCATGTTTAAAATCTTTCTTTTTCTCAAGAATTGAGAAAAATGTTTCAAACGCATCCTGATAGAACATAGCAACAGCATAGCAGCAGCCAAGATTATACAGTATTTCAAGGTTTTCGGGCTCCTGGTCTGCAAGTTTCTTATTTTTTTCCAGACCGCCAGTATTCGTGCAGACCTCTATGAAATGCACCATTGTCAGAAGAGCTCCGGCTTCAACATATCGTTCATCTGTTTCTTGCACAGAACCGAGCAATTCACGGGCATGTTCCAGATCATTATTTTTGACGGCAATTTTTGCCAGACCTATCAGAGCACCGGAGTGTTGTTTGTTATTTTCAAGGGCAGATTTATATATCTTTTCGGCATCATCCAGCATGCCATCAATAAAATATTTGTCTGCAAGTCCAACAGCATCATCTGTTTCATCTCCGGCAACCGATGTAATAATGCGTTTAACCTCATGTTCCGGCAATACACCGATAAATTCCTCAACAGGTTCGCCGTCCTTGAAAATTTTAACCGCCGGTATGCTCTGGATATTGTACGTCATAGCAAGTTCCTGATTCCCCTCAACATCCACCTTTGCCAGTGATACTTTTCCCTTAAAGGATTTCACCACATTTTCCAAAACCGGACCGAGCATTTTACAGGGGCTGCACCATTCTGCCCAGAAATCAACAACAACAACATTCCGTAACGAAGCCTGGATAACTTTTTCATCAAAATCATCGGCATTTACATCACATATGAAATCAGTATCATTCATTATTCATGTCCTGGAAACGTACGTTACAATTAGTTTGTATCATGATCTATTCACAATTTCTCGTATTTCATGGATAGTACCTTTCGAATCTACCTGGAAATATTTTTAACTTTATATTTTAAAATTCCATTCGGGATAGTAATTTCAACCGTTTCCCCCACCTTCCTGCCAAGAAGACTTTTTCCTATCGGGGAGACCGTTGATATTTTCTTTGTATTGAAATCCGCTTCGTATTCGTTCACAAGAATATAAAAGATATCTTCGCCTGTTCTGAGATCCTCGAGATCTACCCTTGCGCCTATATATACCCTGTCAGAAGCTATATTCCTGCTTTCAATTATCTCCATGTTGAAAAGCATGACCTCAAGCCGGTGAATCCGTTTTTCAAGGTTGTGCTGTTCTTCTTTTGCTGCGTCATACTCGGCATTCTCACTAAGATCACCCTTTCTTCTGGCCTCGGCAATGGCTTTAATTATTTGAGGCCGCTGTACTTCTTTAAGCTGCTTTATTTCTTGATGAAGTTTCTTTTCACCTTCTCTGGTCAATTTGATATGAACCATACAATACTGCTCCCTTACGATTATTTTTATACATTAAACCTTATTGTTAAAATATCCCCGTCTTTCACAACATATTCCTTGCCTTCGATTCGTAAAAGCCCTTTTTCCCGTGCGTTCTTGAGTGAACCCGAGTTTACCAGGTCATCATAAGCTATTGTCTCGGCACGGATAAATCCATGTTCCATATCGGTGTGAATAATGCCCGCACATTCCTGGGCTTTTGAACCATTACAGGCTGTCCATGCCCGAACTTCTTCCGAACCCGTAACAGTAAAGAACGACATTAGACCCAAACATTCATAACTCATACGTATCAATCGGCCAAGTGCAGACTCTTGAATACCCATTGATTCCTGGAACTCGGCACGGTCTTTCTCATCAAGTGCTGCTATTTCCATCTCCACCTCTGCACAGAAAGACGCACATGCAGAGTTCCTGAAACGCTCAAATCGCTTTTCATACTCACCGGCAGCATCTGATGCCAATTCAGCTTCAGAAATATTTATTACAATCAACAGCGGTTTCATTGTCAGAAATTGATAACCTCTGAGCAGTTTCTCCTCATCCTCATGAAAATCCATTTCTATAAGCATTTCCCCGCTCTCAAGCATATCACGGCATCGTTCAAGCACCGATTTTTCATGAATAAGTTGAACAGACTTCTCGCTGAGCAAATCCTTTTCAATACGTTGAAGCCTTCCGGAAACAATAATAAGATCGTTCAAAGCAAAATCCTGTATCAACGTCTGAAAATCATTTTCCGGGTCAGCATTTTCATCGAAAGCATCGAGCACAACGATAAGTGAATCAGCATTTTTCAAAGTCTGCAGAACCTGAGGTTCTATTATTTTGTCCTGAACGGTTGCCTGGCCGGCAACATCAAAATATTCCATAGTAGCATAATGCTTTTTCTTCGGTTTAAAAAAGTCATGCAACCAATCCAGTCTCGCATCAGGAACAGCAACAGTACCGACATGAATATCTTTACTGTGGGTAAACTTCCTGTAATCCTGACCGGTCAATGCGCAAAACAACGTGGTTTTACCGGAATACGGCAACCCTGTTATACCTGCCTTCATCATGTAATCCTTTATTGATTTTACTGACGCAACATTCTATATTGACTCTATGCCTATCAGAACTCAGAATATAACAAAAACAGCGCTTTTTGCAGCAATTATTTCTATATCGGCTTACATCAGAATACCTACCGGACCGGTTCCTCTAACATTTCAGTCAGCAGCCGTTCTTATCACCGGCTACTGCCTCGGACATAAATACGGCGCTCTGTCAACTATTCTTTATACCGTTGTGGGACTTGCAGGTCTCCCGGTTTTTGCATCGGGAGGCGGACCGGCATATGTGCTTTCGCCCACATTTGGATACATCATCGGCTTTACCGTGTGTTCGTTTACTACGGGTTACCTCTCCAGATTCAATAAAAAAGGTTCTATCCTGAAAGCATACCTCATAATGCTCGCAGGTCTTGCCGGTATCTATATTCCGGGTGTTTTATGGCTCGTTATATCCCTTAACTGGATAGCCGACATTCCCACAAGTTTTATCATACTTTTAGAAATCGGTCTTGTGCTTCCCCTTGCAGGCGACCTTCTGACAACCATCCCTGCAGCTATAATCTCAGTTAAAGTTAAGAAAAATATTTTCCGGATATGATAACCTCATCAACAACCTGCGCAAGCCCGGAATGATTGTTCGAAGCAACAATCACTTTCGCCAGCTTCTTTATCTCATCCGGGGCATTCCCCATTGCCACGCCGATATCAGCGCCATCTATCATATCAGAATCATTATAATTATCGCCGACAGCCACCAGTCTTCCTTTTTGAATGTTCAGCAATTCAGCAATTCTGTTGAGCGCATTATTTTTTCTTGCTTTCCTGGAAACTACCTGCATAAACCAGAAATCACTGCTCTTTCCTCCAAAATGGGAGCTCTCAAAAGGCAGTATCATTACTGTTGCATCAACCTCTGACAATGCCTCCTTAACAGAAAAAATAACTTCCCTTTCCGCTACTAAACTGACCTGCATAATATTCTCTATATGGTTCGAAACATTTTCAACACGGACACTTCGAGGATCATTGTTTACATACCACACAAAAAATTCACATGCACCCTCAAACGTATCGTAATAAATGTTTTGATTTTTCATATCCGAAGTATATAACGCGGGGATGGTATGGTGATCTCTTGCAATGCCAATAACTTCCTGTATTATCGATGGCCGCAATTTTTCAATGTGTACTACATTCATATCTTTCACATGGATTATACATGCACCGTTACTCAATACCGCATACTCTAAAAACGGCAATTTCTCGATAACCGGTTTCGCTGCATGAAATGTTCTTCCGCTTGCAACGACAACTACCCAGTTTAAAGAAACCGCCTTTTCAAGCGAATCATAAACTTTATCAGTAATGCAGCCGTGATCGGTAATCAGCGTTCCATCAATATCTACGGCTAAAAGGCCAGCAGCCTGTTTCATACGTAATTCTCTCCTGTTGTTGTGTTCGGCAGTCAGTGCTTGTGAAATTATTTCGGGCGCCGATTGCCGTAATATATATAATTATTTATATCAATTACATCACTTGTCAGAATCTTTTTTTTCAGTGTTGTTTCTTTCTTTTTTCTTTTCAGCCCACCATTTTAATCTCTCGCTTATAAGCTTTTCATGGCCAAAATGTGTCGGGTGATAATATGTTGTACCTGTCAATTCATCAGGCAGATGTTCCTGTCCGGAATAACTATCCTCGGAATGATGGTCATATTGGTATCCGCTGCCGTATCCAAGCTCCTTCATAAGACGTGTTGGAGCGTTCCTGATATGCATTGGCACCGGCAGGTTTCCATACTTTTTTGCATCGCTGCGGGCACGACTGTAAGCGGTATACATGGCATTAGACTTCGGGGCAACAGCACAATAGACAATTGCCTGAGCGATTGCAAGCTCTCCTTCCGGTGACCCGAGAAAACGGTATGATTCCATCGCTGCCAAGGCAACTACTAATGCTTGGGGATCGGCATTTCCCACATCCTCCGAAGCGAATCTCACAACACGACGTGCTATGTACAATGGGTCCTCACCACCCTCGAGCATTCGAGAGAACCAGTACAATGCCGCATCGGGATCCGATCCGCGCATGCTCTTATGAATGGCTGAAATGATATTGAAGTGTTCCTCTCCCGCCCTGTCGTACCTGAGCATTTTTTTCTGGGAAGTATTTTCAACATCTTTTATGGTGATAATCCTCTTTCCTTTCTTTTTCTTTGCAGCAATTGCTGAAGAAAGCTCAAGCGTATTCAGGGCTTTCCTGGCATCTCCGCCGCTGAAAGAAATTAATGCATCCATCGCATCCTCTTCTATACCCGAAACGGCCGAACCGACTCCCCTGTCACTGTCTTCAAGCGCACGTTTCACTATGGCACGTATATGCTCACCGGTAAGCGGATTGAGTACAAGCACCTTCGACCGTGACAACAGGGGTGAATTCACCTCAAAAGAAGGATTCTCGGTTGTTGCGCCGATGAGAATAATAGTCCCATCCTCGACATATGGTAAAAAAGCATCCTGCTGAGCCTTATTAAACCGGTGAATTTCATCAACAAAAAGGATTGTCTTCCTCCTTGTGCCGCGTGCACTATGGATGACCTCTCGAATATCCTTTACTCCGCTCACTACTGCAGAAAATGAAACGAACTTTGCTTTTGAATAGACACTTACCAGTTTTGCGAGCGTTGTTTTTCCTGAACCCGGGGGCCCCCACAAAATGAGCGAGGACAGCTCGTCATGTTTTAATGCCTCGCTCAAAAAAGCTCCATCACCCACAAGATGCTCCTGGCCGACAAATTCATCGAGCGTTACCGGGCGTATACGGTCGGCAAGCGGCTGTTTTTTCAGAGAAACAGGTTCATCCTCCAGGTCATTCTCTTCAAACAGGCTCATTTCCTCAGGCAAGACTAATGTCTCCTTACAATATCGCAGGGATCGGATTTACATGAA
>AQSL01000147.1 GCA_000403035.1 Candidatus Latescibacter anaerobius SCGC AAA252-E07
ATATATATGGGCGTATGAAAAAGGACTTTTTCGCCGCCCTCTTACATCCCGGAAATCAAAGATTCACACAAACATTTCATTCAAGTATGAACCGCACATTCTGCGGCTTGTCCATGAGGGAATCGAGCGATACATTGTAGGTAACAGACCAGGATTCCGTGACAGGATCGTAAACTGTCTGCCAGTAATCGGAACCGTGAACCGACTGGTCAACCTTTGATGCTTTTCCGCTGTTGATCCTCCTGAGAATAAATCCGTCGTGCCTGTCGAGACCGGTGAATGTCAGCGGCACATAGCCAAGACCACCGGTAACTTCAATTTCTGCATGACCGTCCACATTCACTTTCACTGTGATCGGATATTTTCGAACAAGCGTACCGCTGATTGCTTTAACAACAAGATCGTTCCCGACAGCCTGGCGATGTACCGGTTTCCAGGTATCGGCATCCTTCAAAAGACTGGCGCGGAGAGCTTCGTTCGGACCATAATAATCGTCTGCGGACATGGGTAGTATGAGCATTTCAATATCGGCCTCGATATAATCGCCAGGTTCCAGGCGTTTTAATTCGGGAGGGGGATTGATCTCGATGTTTGCGCCGGGCATTTTATCCTCGGTTCCGTAGACCGAGGCGAACGGTGCAGGGATGTCTTTTCCACCGAGCCGTGCTTTCCAGTTTCTGATGACAAGGCCACGGTTTGCCCATGCACCGGTGCTCTGTGCACCTGGTACCGCTTGGTGCAGCGAGAACCAGGGAACATTCCCCTCGCATGGTATGCCACGGCGGTGATAGCGTTTACCGCCTCGTTCCGGCTGCCATTCTTCTCTCATACCGCTCTTATTCCCGCGGGCAATAAGCTTGAACTGTTGGTCGTTGTAACCGTCCGAACCAAGCTGGTAGAAGGCGAGACGTGTAAAAGTCACGGGCTTGAGCACATCGTACCGGATATGGTGGTACGCCCTGTTAATGTCGTCGCACCTCGGCGAGGACACTGTGATACGGGCGGTTATGGCTCCGTCAGCAGTAATACCGGCATACACTACTTCGGTTAGGTTCGGGCCATAAGAGAGATAGGCCGTGCGCATTCGCGAGAGAAAATGTTTCTCACGGTTACCGTCAAAATATACGAGAAAATCGCCGCCGCCCACATTGTTCGTCCATCCCCACTTTTTTCGTGGTTCCTCGGACATCGACCAGACCATCAGGGGACGGATATCGTCTATCATTGACCTGCCGAGATTGACATCGGGATCATAACAGATCGACTCGCCCCAGCTTCCGATAGCCGCCTGATCCCAGAGCTGGTTTGTTCCCCAGCCCACCAGGCAGAGCTGAGCATGTGATGCTGCCGGTACTCCTCCCCAGTAGGCATAAGCCACATTAAATTCTCCCGACCATTCTGACCGGGGTGGTACCCGAATCATCGTGAAACCATGAAACCATGGCCCCTGGTAAAGGAATGTCCGGTCCTTCGTGGAGTGCCAGTTCTTGGAAATCTGGACCGGTATACCTGTTGGATTACCCGCGGCGTCGCGAATCATCGGAGTCATGCCGGTTATTCCGGGAAAGGACTTGTCAAAGGCGAATAACAGACGAAATACCTGGAGACGGCCAGTGGGATTTTCGAGTGTGATACTAAGTCGGTCTAAATGATCGGAACCGGAATAACCATCCCATTTCCCAACCGGCATATCAATGTGGTGCCACCCGCGAGCCCTGTCATATGTCACCGGTACCGGCGCATTTTCGGAATTGCGGTTGGTAACCATAACCCGGGCACCGGGATCAGGGTGGATATGCTCCTGAACGGGCGACCATACCAGCGCTACACGGGATGCCGTTCCTTTTTTCAGCGTTTGATTCAGTTTTTCTGTTTTGCCTGCGAGCTCTATCAGCAGTTCGGCGTTTCCGAGGTCGTTTTCGGGGATAATCTCCAATATGAGTGCCAGACGGTCCGGCCATGCAATAATTTCTAACCGGCAGGCAGCATCGAGTCGGCCACCTGAAGATTCGGTGAATTCAAGTGAAGTAATATCGAAACGCTGAAGATAACGACCGCTTTCGATAATGCGTACGGGGAATTCGCCGCCATAATCCTCTTTTGGAAGATTCTCCTTTATTATCGGACCGCGCTTACATGTATAAACATTCCCCTCGACTGTAACGCTCAGGGTAAATTCCGGGAGCGGTAGTTTGAATACGGCAGAGTTGTCGCTGGTGAGCGCTTCGGGGTAGGATACAGAGTTGTCTATCGACCCAAAATGAAGTATCGATACTTTCCCGACATCGACAGCTACGCCGTATCTGCCGGTCTGGATGGCCAGTACTTTTTCTCCCTGCGGAGACTTCCCACGCCAGCCATAAGCCCACCACATGAAGGTGTAATCCGTCAATAGAGGCATCTCCGAGCCGTAAGCGGGAATGCAGAATATAACGATCAAAAATGCCGCAACCACAAACTGTCGTTGTGTATTGTTATGTATCATCATATGTGCCTCGCATTTGAAGAAAGAGACTAATTCTTATTATACAAGGGTACTTTCTGATAACTTTGATCTGAAAAGACTTTTTCACCGCCCTCTTAATAGGGATAGACATCATCGATCAAGCTGCATGTAACCCAGTTCTGAAGCGGGTCTTTGCTGTCCGCCATACATTGAATGAGCATATCTTCATACCGTTTTAACGTTCTTTTGTCGACAGTGTCAATTATATTTTTTGTTTCGAAAGGATCGGATTCAAGATCATAGAATTCAAGGGTAGCAGTGTAGTTAAATATATACTTGCCGCTGTTCGTGCGAACCATTCTTTGCCAGAACGGGCAATGATGACCATGATGTTCGGTTACGATATAATCTTCTCTTACATTTTTCTTCATTCCCTGTAGAATCGGCATAAGCGAAGCGCCATCCATTTCTTTCGGAATTTCGCAGCCGGCTGCATCGAGAAATGTCGGCGCCAGGTCGAGAAGCGTAACATAAGCGTCCGACACGGCCGGAGTTATTGACGGATGTGAAATAATCATCGGGATTCGTGTTATAGCATCGTACATGCCGTACCCTTTATCCCACATACGGTACGAACCAACGCTGCTCCCGTGGTCGGCAGAGTATATAATGAGTGTTTGTTCCAGTTCGCCGGCATCTTCCAGGGTCTTGAGAATACGGCCGATTTCCTCGTCAATAAGACTGATATAACCATAGTAATCGCCGATTAATTCAGAGATGTTTTGACGGTTGAACCAGTCGGTTCCGAGATAATCACCGTACCGTTTGAGAACCTGCGGTTTATCTGAAAGGTCGCAGTCAAAGTTCGGCCAGGGTTCGATGTTCGCATTCTTATACATATTATAGTGTTTTTCTGTGATGCAATAGGGAGCGTGCGGGCCCCAGAAATTACAGGAAATAAAAAAGGGAGTAGTATTTTGGGTAAAACGATTGATGACATCGATTGTCTGAGTGGAAAGATATGCCGGAATCGAGGCAGATTGAGGTCCTTCCTGGAGCGCTGAAAAAAGCGTTCCGTCCTCACGGGTCTGCTTGAGGAGTTTGAAACCATCGACACCCTGTTTTTTCAGGTATTCGAGGTAATGTTCATGAATCCTTTGGCCTCTCTTGTACTGATATATGTACGATGGTATCCCGTAATTGGGATAGTAAGGAAGATCTTCGTAACCATGAGCGGCAGGTTTATTTTTTTCTCTGCCGATATGCCATTTCCCGACGTGTGCATTCTGCCATCCCTTTTCCTTTAAGAGCTCGCTGAAGAATTGTATGCCGGGATCAGGATCATCCATTCCTCCATGTTGTTGAGAGGCGCCGGTATTGAATATAAGTCTGTGTTTGTGAGACCATAGACCGCTCTGCACGGACATTCTTGCCGGTGAACAGACAGGAGAGGGGGTGTATGCATTGTTAAACCGGATGCCGTTTTTTGCAAGACGGTCAATATTTGGCGTTTGAACAACCGGATTACCATAACAACCCACACAATCCTGACGGTGCTGATCTACAAACAGGAACAGAATATTTTTTATTTCTGCGGAATTACGGTTTGCCCGTGGATTTTCCGCAGTCTTCGCCATTGCCTGTTTACCGGTGAGCAAAGCCCCGGCACCGATAAGTTCTGAGCTCTTTAAAAATCCTCTTCTATTCATCACAGTATTCCCCCGTTTAAGAAATTAGGTTAATTATATTTTAATACGAAAATAAGAGTCCGCAATTTTACTTGTATTCGATAACCATATAATAAAGTATCAACTAATTGTCTTACATTATTATAAAATATTAACGCGATTTAAAAAAGAATTTATTGAATTGGGACAGTAATTTTCTGATACATAATCCGGCAAAAGGGAAGATTACTTCTCCTCGTTTCTCATCTTCATCGGGAAAGGGATAACATCACGGATGGAATCCTTGCCGGTGAGAAGCATTACAAGCCGGTCGATACCGTAACCAACACCGCCTGTAGGGGGCATTCCGCAGGAGATGGCATGAATAAAATCCATGTCGACAGGGTGTTCTTCATACTCTTTTTTTCGGTTTTCATCATCAGAACGCTGTTCGAGAAATCGATCGTACTGCTCAATGGGGTCGGTAAGCTCGCTGTAGGCGTTACCCATTTCAAAGTTTGCGATGTGGGGTTCGAAGCGCTCAACAAAGTTCGGGTTTCCCCGCTTGACTTTGGTAAGCGGAGAGATATCGAGCGGGTGATCGCATAAAAAACAGGGCTCCCACAGTCTGCCTGATGATTCGAGTTCGTCCTCCACAACTTCCATGACAAGGGTGCCGAGCTTTTCCGATTGTAATTCCTGTGTGTACTGCTCGCGGGTCATGCCGATAAACGAAAGCTTCTCTTCGGTCATTTCAGTGTTGATACGGGCCACGAGTTCTTCACGGCCGATGTTTTCCATGGTACAGCCGAAAATCTCGTTGATTACTTCCGGGATACGTATACGTTTCCAGGGCGGCGTTACATCGACTTGCCTGCCATGGTAAGGTATGGTCAGTGAACCGGTGCACTGCTCGACAACGCTGCATGTCAGTTCCTCGAAACGGGTCATCTGATCCTCATAATCGGTAAACGCTTCATACCATTCAAGGAGCGTGAATTCGGGATTATGGGTTGCATCGATGCCCTCGTTACGGAAGCATTTCCCTATGGCGAACACTTTCGGAAATCCCCCGATTATGTACCGTTTCAGGGGAAGCTCGAGGGACACATTCAAATAAACCTTCTGGCCGCCGAGAGCCCATACATCGGTCCTGAACGGTCGTGCCTCCGCACCGCCGTACACCATTTCGAGTGTTGGGGTGTCAACCTCAATAAAACCCTGATCCTCCATATATCGCCTTACGAGAGAGATAATACGCGACCGGAGTTCAAACCGATGTACAGATTCCTGATCGGTAATCCAGTCGAGATATCTTTTCTGACGGCGGACCTCGAGATTGGAAAGTGTATAGCTCGAAGTTCCATCGTGCAGTTTTCCGAACGGAACATCAGCTATAGATTTCCCGAGAATCTCCAGTTCCTTCACAAATACGGTCGGTTCGCCGGTTTTTGTTTTCATAACCTGACCCGTAATTCCTATCCAATCGCCTATATCGAGATTCCCAGCAATGGTGATCGAATTATCCGTTGAATCGCCCTTTCTGACATAAAGCTGGAACTTCTGCCCCCTGTCGATGATATCGAGAAACCATGATTTGCCCATTTTTCTCGTTGAAAGCAGACGTCCTGTGCAGGAAACCACCGCCTTTTCTGCTTCCAGTTTTTCGAAATCCCGTATCATTTCCCCGATTGTGTGAGTGGCGGAGTAGGAATAAGGATAAGCGTTGATTCCGCTGGCCTGCAGGTTTTTCCTTTTTGCGATGCGGTGTTCCTGAAAAAAATCCGGATAATCGCCCATGTATTTGTCCTTCGATTTTAAACAAAATAAGTGTGAACAAGAGATGAAAAACGATGAGTAAACGATATGTAACGAAACTAAAAATACATGCGAATGTATTACAACAATCCGTCAAAAAATATACTTATATTATTACTGTATTGCAAGGATAAGAGATAAAACGGGGAATTCACCGTCTCTCCTTTTCCATGCGGATTCTGATAGAATTCCCGAAGGCATACCATGACATATACGGATACTATTGAGGAGCGGGATTCCCGGGTTGGGTCATGTTCTGTTTGAGACGATTCGCTACCTCGTAGTGTTTCTCGGCTTCCTCCATATCGCCATTGCCCTCGAAGGCAGCGCCGAGATTCTGATGTAAAACCGCATTGGTCGGCTGTAATTCGAGCGCTTTTTTATACACCTCAATCGCCTCTTTATATCTGCCCTGCTGCACGAGGTAAGCACCCATATTGTTGATAATCGAGACTTCCTGTGGGTTTATCTTCAGTATCTCGCTGAATTGCTCTATTGCCTCATCAGGTTTGCCGGTCTGGCCGAGTGTCATGGCAAGGTTTGTGCGAGCTTCTATGTATTCCGGATTTGCCTGTATCGAATCCCTGTAATGAGAAATCGCCTCATCGTACTTTTCCTGGCGAATCAACATGTCGGCCAAACTCTTGTGTGCCTGCCAATGGCCGGGGTTAATGCGCAGCACTTCTTCGTACTCTTTGATGGATTCCTCAACTTTTCCCTGCAGGGCCAGCGCAAACCCGTAATTCTGGTGAGTTGCCTCGAGATCGGGATTTATTTCCAGCGCCTTTTTATAATAAGATATTGCCGTTATAAGGTCTCCGCTCATTCCATACGACAGTCCAAGACTGCTCAGGGCATCGGTGTCATCCGGTTTTAGATTGACAGCTTTCTCATAATATTTTATCGCGCCCTTTAAATCGCCGCGCTGCGCCTGGACAGCTCCCAGGTTAAAATTAACCCTGAATGCCTGCTCGCTTTCATCCGGGCTGGTAAACAAACCCTCAGAATACATCCAGTATATAAAAATCGCGATAGCAGCCACAAGAACAGCAATAATGATGACCGGAGAGACCGGAAATTTCCGCACAGGCGGCTCGTTGGGGGATGTCCGGCGTTTTTTCTTTATTTTTTTAATCGGCTGCGATGGCTGTTCTTCCGGGGGCTCCGTCACGGATTCTTCCCGGGGTTCCGTCACGGATTCTTCCACGGGAGTAGTAACACCAGCTTCCTGCGGTTTCTTCTCGAACGTTTTTTTCTTCGATACAGAGTTTCTTTTCGAGCGGCGTTTTTTTGATTTTTTCTTCATGATACCAGTGTACTGCTTTTCCGTGTAAAGTGGGATTCAACCTGAAAAATTCTTTGAAAACATAAATGTAGGGAAAACGGTTTGAATAATCAACAGGGAATTTTGAATCGGGGAAAGAAAGGGAGAAGAGAGGATGCAAGGCAGGTTTCAATCACGCCTGATGATTGTACTGTATGAATATTAAAAAAAAGCCTGTGGAAAACCACTTTCGTACAGGAACATGTTGCCAGGGTTCAGCGTGAAGCACTGATTTCCATGCCCTTTACCGCGACGGTGTAATAGATTTCGAAACGGGGTGCTTGAAACGATTTTTTCTCCGACAGCGCAAAAATATATTGTATAATCTCCGTTTCACACCTATTTTTAAAAAAAGCGGAGAAAAACGATCATGCGTAAATTCATCCGTCACCCTACCGACATCCCGCTCGAGTATGAACTCAGCGAGGTTGTTGCGCATCAGAAAGATTACCTCATTAATATCAGCGAGGGAGGGATCTCCTTCCAATCCGGCACATACATCGAGGCGGGCTCGGTGGTCAATATCCGTATCCCGCTCCGTGAACCGGTTTTCGAGGAAAAGGGAATCGTAAAGTGGTGCCGTAAAACAAAAAGCCGCTTCGAGATCGGCGTGCTGTTCCGGGATGTATCGAGCGAGTTCCGCCTGCGCATGGTTGAACAGGTCTGCCACATCGAGCATTACAAGAAGGAAATTCTCGAAAAGGAAGGCAGAAAACTCACCGGCGAAGAGGCCGCTGTCGAATGGATCCGGAAATATGCGAAAGACTTTCCGAGATGAGGGGGACGGGAGGGGTGGAATTAATGATGTAAAGAATCGGAAGTAAAGACATATTATAAATATTCATTAAAGAAAGTATTAATTGTAAAATTTGTCTCTGATGAACACTGATGAAAATATTTTTTATTATAAAATATTTTTTATATATTATATAATGTATAATACAAAATAATATAAACAAAATATTTCAAAAACCGTTTGGAAAATGGAATATAATGATAAAATTAGAAATTAAACCACCTTTAAAATGGGCTGGTGGGAAACGTTGGTTAATTAAATTTATATTAGCTTATTGGGAAATACATAATAATAAAAGATTAGTAGAACCACTCTGCGGTGGTCTTGCAATAACTTTTGGGCTCTGTCCTTCAAAAGCTCTATTAAATGATATAAATCCTCATCTTATTAATTTTTATAACTGGATTAAAAAAGGGCTAAACCTTACCATTCCAATGCAGAATGATGAAAATTTATATTATAAACATAGAAAAAGTTTTAATGAATTAGTTTCTGAGGGGAATATTTGTTCACGTGAAACAGCTGAATTATTCTATTATTTAAATCGAACTGGATATAATGGATTATGTAGATTTAATAAACAAGGTTTTTTTAATGTGCCATTTGGTAAATACAAAAATATCAATTATATAAGAGATTTTAATAATTATATTGAAGTTTTTAGAAATTGTGATTTTATTTGTTATGATTTTGAAAATTTAAATATTGGGGAAAATGATTTTATATATGCTGATCCTCCTTATGATGTTGAATTTACACAATATTCAAAAGAAGATTTTGGATGGGAAGATCAGATACGTTTAGCAAAATGGTTGAGTTGTCATAATGGGCCAGTATTGCTTTCAAATCAAGCAACCACTAGAATTATAAGATTATATAGAGAACTAAATTTTAATTTAAGATTTTTTGATGCCCCTAGAATGATAAGTTGTAATGGTAATAGAACACCCGCTAAAGAAGTTTTAGCAATGAAAGGAATATAATTTGGTCCCGAGAGATACTTCAACAGGAACTGTTTTAGAAGAAATGATTTGCCCTGCATTAAAACATGGTGGTTATGATTATAAAACACAGGTAAATATTGGTAAGAAACCAAGTGGAAAAAAACATATAATTGATGTTCTTGCAGAAGATTCAAATGGTAAAGAGTACTTAATATCGCTTAAGTGGCAGCAAGTTTCAGGAACTGCGGAAGAGAAAATACCATATGAAATTATTTGTTTAATACATAAAATGAAAGAATCACAAGATAAGTTTAATAAAGCGTATTTAGTTTTAGGTGGTGGTGGTTTCACACTTAGAGATTTTTATGTTAATGGTGGACTTGAAGAATATATTAAGAACATTAACCTTATAAATATTGTTACATTAGAAACTTTTGTGGCAAAAGCTAATTCCGGGAATTTGTAAAATCCTACCAATAACCATGTTTAATACTGTGTAATTTTTTGTCTCTCATACTGAACAATCCTCTATTATATCCTTTTTTTATACATGGAAAGCTAACAATCGTTATCCCATACTCTATATACCATAACACTATTATGTGACATAGATCACATTTTATGCTGCTGCCCGCCATCCTCGTTCATTTCTCACCGGTTTCACCTCTCTGCCTAAAGAGAAGAGCTGAGGGGGTGAGTTCTTTGGAGAAATTGGTGCCATTGTTCCCGCCAGGCACCCCCAATTTTTTCACTATCTCGCGGAAAAAACACTTGACATGAACAATATATATGTGTATAATTCATATATAAACCATAAAGGGGGTATGATGGGCTTACATGATGAACTCGGATATCAAAAACCGTTCGGGCACCGCGGCCATGAAGCGCTGTTAAATATAGTGCTCACCGGCGAGATCCTGAAAAAGGAAGGGCAGAAAATACTTTCCCCGTTCGGGATTACGGATGCGCAGTTCAATGTTCTGATGCTTCTGAACTATCAGTCGGAGGATGGGCGATTAAACCAGACCGAACTCGGAAACATGCTTCTGGTCAACCGCTCGAATGTGACAGGACTCATTGACCGCATGGAAAAGACCGGTCTGGTACGACGTGTTTCCGATGAGTATGACCGCAGGATTAACCTGGTCGAAATCACCCCGGAAGGCAGTAAGATCATGGACAGTGCGCAAAAAGCTTATTTCTCACGTATCGATAAAATTATGGCCGATCTTTCCGATAGCGAAAAGCAAAATCTATGCTCGTTTATGGAAATGATCCGCAAACAGGTATTCAACGGAGGTAAATAACCGGATGAATTCCTTGCAAGAAAGATGCTTTCAATTAGTATAGTGATGATAAAAATATCGTAAAATGAAAGAAAGGATTTCACACATTATAGTAATTGTAGGTAATATTGATAGGAATTACTTACAATTTTGGAGATAAAAAAAGTTTTTTATTTAAATTATATTGCAAAATTGAAAAAATATATATATGATATGTTTTAAATAGCAATTTTTCGCTGACATATATAGTATACTTTATCTGGTAATGTTTTATGAAAGATGAAAAACTAAAAATTCTAATTGTAGACAATGAAATCGAGATATGTAAACTCTTAAAGGATTTTTTTAATTTCATTGATTATGAGTCAACGTATGAAACTGATGGTAAAAAAGTTCTGGAAGAGCTTGAAAACATTGATTATGATATCCTTTTTGTTGACCTGAAACTGGAGAATGTATCGGGTATTGAAATTCTTAAGAAATCCAAATCTGTGAAGCCGCTGTCTGAAGTTATTGTAATTACCGGTTTCGGCAGTGATGAAACAATACTACAAACCTTCCAGAATGGTGCTTCCGCATATATTCAGAAACCAATTTCATTCACAGAAATTAAGATTCAGACGGAAGAAGCTCTTGCAAGAAGGCGGTTAAACTTAAAAAACGAAAAAATCAAAAGTATAATTGCCGAAAAAGATTCTTCCATGATAAAACATTTTCAGGATATTATCCAGATTGATAAACTCTATGAATTCCTGAATTTAACAGTTGATATCGATACCCTGATAGATTCAATCCTCAGCGGAATAGCCACCATTATTCCCGATAATTATTATTCTTTTCTCTTAGCGGAAAATTCGAACAAAGAGATGGTTGTTTTTTCACGAAATGATATTAACAAGGGTATTATCAATAACATCCAGGGAGAAATCGTAAATCATTTTGAACAATTGACGAATGTAAAAATTGAAGATATTTATAAGGTAAGGGTGTCTTTTCCCTCAGGTACCGATGAATATGATGAAAAAGAGAATAACGGTAAATGGGATAAAAAAGGTTTTTCGAATGTATTCATTCCCATTCTTATTGATAATACTATCAATGGTATATTAGGTGTATCGGGTAATAACATCAAGGACATCGAATACATTCAAGACATTCTTCGTATTGTTTCAAAAAGAATCTCAGGGGTTATTAAAAATGCCACCCTGCACCGTAATACAAAGCTTTTAGCTCTAACGGACGGACTTACGGGATTACTTAACCGCCGTGCTTTCTATGAGCGTTTGAAGAGTGAGTACGAGCGTTTCAGAAGATATGGTTCATATCTATCGCTCATCGTTGCTGATTTTGACAACCTCAAAACCATTAATGACACATACGGTCACCCTTTCGGCGATGAGGTCATTAAAAAGATAGGTGATATTCTCCGTGAAACCTCGAGGGATTCGGATGTTCTTGCCAGATACGGCGGTGATGAATTTGTTGTTATACTTCCGCAGACGAATTCCGAAAATGCATTAAATATGGCCGAACGTATAAGAAATAAAATTGAAATAAATACGTTTATTCTTAGCAATAAACAAATAAATTGTACGATATCTGTAGGTGTGGCTACTGCACCTGATAAGAATATTATCTCTTCCGAAGATCTTCTTGAAAGCGCTGATCGAGCCCTTTATCAGTCGAAAAGATCAGGCAAAAACCGTGTTTCTCAATTTTTATGATAGCACCACATTTTCCATTTTTCTTTAGCACTTTCATTTAAATTGTATTACATTTTCCGAAAGGGCGCTGAGAAGGTCTTTTCTCACACGCCCCGGTATGAAATATATGACTGAGTTACTGTCATTGGTCTGGTCGACCAGACGGATCGGTCTCTTCGACCAGATGGGAGGGGAAGACAAGCCGGCCACCTGTTCTCCGTAGTAGTACAACGAAGTACGATTTCATAAAACGTATTATGTATCAATGAATTATCGAATAGTATGCATTCTCATTATTCTTATCTATGCTACTTTACAGGCCTGCCACTGGCTGCTCGTTTCCCCCAAGTTTTGGTTTTTTCACCAGGATTCTGTTATGTCCATTGTATGTCTGAGTATATTGTTGGAGAGGAGTTTTTTTATATGGTAGTAAATTTTTTCAATAAAATAAAAGATTCACTGGCAAAAACACGAAATGAGTTTCTCGGGTCTCTCAGTACCGTACTGACTGTCGGAAAAGATATTAATGATGATGTACTTGAAGAAGTAGAGGAAGTTCTTTATGAGGCCGACCTTGGCGTTTATACCGCAGATAAGCTTATTGACGAGTTAAGAGAAAAAGCCATCGAAATCAATAAAGGGGAAACAACCCCGTTTGCTGTAATGAAACATGCCATACTCAGCATTATCAATCGCTTCGATGGTACGAAAAATCTTTCTATCGGGGGAAAAAAACCCGTTGTCATTCTTGTCATAGGTGTCAATGGTGTTGGGAAAACGACAACAATCGGTAAGCTGGCAATGCGTTTCAGGGGAAAAGGGAAAACGGTGCTTCTGGCGGCATGCGATACTTTCAGGGCCGCTGCCATCGAGCAGCTCGAAGTTTGGGCGGAGCGTTCCCGCTCCGAGTTCATAAAAGCCCATCTCGGCGCTGATGCGGCATCAATTGCATATGATGCGGTTATGAGGGCAAAGGCACGTTCAACCGATGTTGTTTTGATTGACACTGCCGGGCGGTTGCATACCTCATATAATCTTATTGAAGAGCTTAAAAAAATTCGTAAAGTTCTTGCAAAAGCATTCGATGAAGCACCGCAGGAGACCCTTCTTGTTGTCGATGCCACTACCGGTCAAAATGCACTGAAGCAGGCAGAAACGTTCAATAAGGAACTTAATGTTACCGGTATTGTTTTGACAAAACTCGACGGTACCGCAAAAGGTGGGATAGTGGTTTCAATCATTGATAAACTTGGTATACCAATCAAGCTTATCGGTATAGGAGAAGGGATCGAGGATCTGCGTGATTTTGATCCTGAAATGTATACGGAAGCACTTTTTGCAACCGATACATGACAAAAAAGCCTTGAAAATCACGACATAAAGGAATAAAGACGTTTTACAAAAGCTATACTTTTGAGATAATGAGCTTCAAGGGACGGTCGGTAAGGCAGAATAAGACGTATGTATCTTTCCAGGTTAGCACATATGATGGTTCTCTTATGTATGGTTATGCTACTACCCTCATGTACCATGGTTAGAAGAACTCCAATGACTATACATGCTCTCAAGAATACGGAATATTTTTCTGAGTGGTCTTCCTCCGGAGTGGTCAAACTTACTGATGGTATATATAGAGAAAATAGTGTGCCCGGCTCAGCCACAAAACTCATTATAATGTTGAGTAATCAGTATGCATTTGGTGATTTGAATAGTGATGGTAACGATGATGCGGCAGTAGTTTTAATATCCGATCCGGGTGGGAGCGGTACATTTTTTTATCTGGCAGCGGTCATCAATCGAAGCGGAACTCCCGGACATGTGGCCACCGAATTTCTCGGTGACCGAATTAAGGTCAAGACAGTCACTATTCAATCCGGCGAAATTGTCATCGAGATGGTGACGCATGATTCGGGCGATCCAATGCCCAGCCCGACAAAGAATATCACCCGGAAGTACATATTGCAGGGAGACAGATTTATTCAAAATAAATTGTTACAATCACATTAGTATATGTACATGTTCTATTTCCTTATATACCCGAAACGTTCTATTTTAAATCATTTTTAAACCTTGAATCCGGTGTCATGAAAAACAGGTTAGAGCAAGAAAATATTACTTTCGGCTTGACTAATACCGAATTTTTTTTTAAATAGAGTCTTTAAAGATACTGAAAACACTTTATATTTTTATATTCAGTGAGTCCAATAATGCTGAACAGCAGTGTCCTTTTATTGAACCAGAATTTTGTTCCGCTTACTTTCTGCACCGCCAGGAGGGCGATTGTTATGGTGTGGGCAGGGAAAGCGGAGATAGTTGAAACCACGGGAAAGTATATCCATTCTGTGAGCAATTCTTTTCACATACCCTCAATTATAAGGCTCATTTCTTTTGTCAGGGTTCCGTTCAGATGGAATATTCAGCTTTCGAAACAAAATATTTTAAGACGTGATAAAGGCATCTGCCAATACTGCGGTAAGGGTGAGGGACACATGACAGTGGATCATGTTATTCCGAGGTCGCATGGAGGAGGTGAAACCTGGGGTAATCTTGTCTGTGCATGTCCTGCATGTAACAATAAAAAGGGTAACAGGGCTCCACATGAAGCCGGGATGGAATTAATTAAAAAGCCAAAAAAACCCAACCTTGGAGCATTTCTTTTTTCCCATAAAATCCCTGTCAAAAAAGACTGGTGGCCATATTTAAAGATTGGATGAAATGATGTACTATGCCTGACAATACTGATCCTCTGGTGAGCCGTGAAAATGAAAACAATAAAAATGATTTGGATACGCCCGAACCCGGTGAAAAATTCCGCATACATCTTTCCGTTTTTGAAGGTCCTATAGATCTCCTGCTCTATCTTATCAAGAAAAACGAACTGGATATTCACGAGATACCGTTGTCGAAGATAACACGAGAGTATCTTGCATATGTCGACCTGATAAAACTCATCGACCTCGAAAGCGCCGGTGATTTTATTGTGTTTGCATCGAGACTCTTGAAAATAAAGGCCCGGAGTATTTTCAATCCCCTGGAAGAAATCGTCGAAGAGGAAGAAATTACTACCAGAGATACGCTCATAAAATATTTGATGGAATTTGAAAAGTTCAGCGGAGTAACCGAAAAATTAGCCGAGAAAGAGGAAGAAAGAATTGGTGTTTTCCCCCGTGGCGGGGAAAGAAGCAGGATTTCGGACTATTTATCCGATGTGAAACCTGAGTCTGATTACATGCTTTTTGATCTTCTTACCGCTCTGCGTGATGTACTTAGAAATGCTCCGAAAACGGAAACGCATGATATTGATATTCTTAATGTTACATCAGAAATGAAACAGAATGAAATAATGAAAACTCTTTCATGCAGCGGCAAAATTGATTTCGCAGAATTTGTTGCCGGTCAGCCGAAAATCATTATAGTTGTTACGTTTATTGCATTGCTCCAGCTTATAAAAGCACGTAAAATTTCCATTCGTCAATCAAAACAATTTGGAAGAATAGTTATTTATGAAAGAAAAAATAACGCTATCAAGAATACTTGAAGCTGTTCTTTTTGCTTCCGATTCACCGGTTGAGACAAAAAAGTTAATGGAGGTTGTGGAGGGTTTATCAGCCACTTCCGACCTTTTGGAAATAATCGAAATCCTCAACGGTCAATTTGAGGAAACCGGCCGGTCTTTCAGGATAGTTGAGGTCGCCGGAGGATTTCAGTTTGAAACATTGCCGCAATACGGTGCCTTTGTTGAAAAACTGTACCGTACGAAATCAAGACCGAAGTTATCGCGGGCTTCGCTTGAAACTCTGGCGATAGTCGCCTATAAACAACCGGTTTCAAAGGCTGAAATCGATGCGCTCAGAGGGGTGGACTCCGATGCCTCCGTGCAGACCCTCCAGAACCGTGACCTTATAGAAATAAAAGGCTTTGGCGATTCGGTTGGCAAACCGAGACTTTACGGTACTACCATGGAATTTTTACGGTATTTCGGCTTGAAAGAGATAAAGGATCTTCCGGGAGCGGATGAGCTTGCTTCCATGTTCGACGGTACTGAAATTGAGAAGCCCGTTCCCGAACAGCTTACCTTTGAAACCGATACAAACGAACCCTCACAGGATACCGCGGATAATTCCCCTCCGGAAACAAACGAATAACCATATCGATACAAACTAAATTCGGGTTTTTATATATAAAAGAAAAAATCAATGTGAAATATGAGCATATTTTATGTGCTTTTGTATACTGTTTTTTAATACTATCCTTATTTTAAAAGATAAAACTATAGAATAGGAGTGAGGTACTATAATTTTCTGTTTGATAGCAGGTTAATTTCAATCCGTATGGGCGGATTATAATCTGTCCCTGCTCCATAAAATAGTAATGTGTGCAATACAGGTATTTATTTTATTTCATATAACACTTGTTTCTATGATAATGCACCGATCCATATCCGCTCATACTTACTTTTCATCTTGTGACCTCTGCCGTTCTTATCTTACTTCACAATGCAACATGTATAATTGAAAATTGCTTTCTTTCGAATACTTTTTTAAATTTAGATATATTAATAAGGTTTTAACCTTTTCACAAGGGAGAATCAATGAAATCAAAAGTCCTTTTTGCCGATGCCGCAGTTGAATCGTTGGAATCAAAGAATACACTACCCTCGAAGTTCAAACGAATGCTCAAGAGATGCAATCTTCCCGAAAAACTTACCGGTAAAAACGCAGTAATAAAAATGCATCTCGGCGGTCAGATAGGATTCACTACCATTCATCCGCTCTTCGTAAGAATTCTGGTGCAGGAGGTCAAAGATGCCGGCGCAAAGTCTGTGAAAGTAATCGATGGTAATCCACCGGAACAGGGTATAGCACGGGGATATACGAGCGAGGTGCTTGGCTGCCCTGTAGAGTCCTGTTTCGGCAAGAGCCAAAAAGACTACCGCAGAGAACACATCGGGTTTGGTAAATTAGATTATGCGCTGCTTGGAGAAGGAGCGCTCGAAAGCGATGTATTTATCGACCTTGCGCATGTTAAGGGTCATGGTGACTGCGGATTCGGCGGTGCGCTCAAGAATATCGCGATGGGTGTTGTTCCTCCTGAGACGAGAGCCAAACTGCATAAGCTTGAGGGCGGCATAATCTATGATAAGAGCAAATGCACTTTCTGTACCAAGTGTTTCGAGGCCTGCCCGAACGAGGCAATCATACTCCACAAGGACACACGTGAGATCGAATTTTTCTTCCACAACTGCACCTACTGCCAGCACTGTGTCATGGCCTGCCCGGAGGGAGCTATCGTAATGGAGGACAGGAAATTCGAGGATTTCTCAAGAGGTATGGCGCTCGTAACAGCTGCTTTTTTAAAGAAATTCAGACCCGAAAACCTTCTTTTTATCAATTTCCTCACTAATATCACCATGTATTGTGACTGCTGGGGATTCAGTTCGCCATCTCTTGTTCCCGATATCGGTATCCTCGCAAGCGATGATATTGCGGCTATAGAAACCGCATCTCTGAACATGATTAAGACCGAGAATCTCCTCCAGAACGGTCTTCCCAAAAACCGCAGTACCCTCGGCGAGGGCAGACACCTGTTCGAAAAAATACATGCAAAAGACCCCTATGTGATGATAAACTTCCTGCAGGAATACTACGATTGCACAAGGGAATATGAGATAGATGAAGTGAGATGAAGTGAGAATTAATTAATTTGGTGGTTCTACTTTACACCATTGGTATGCTTCTGGAAGTATTTCTACATTATATCGGTCTTCAATAATACTTTTTGCAGCTGCTCCAATTTTTTTCTTATATTCTCTTGGACAAAATATATGACCGCGCCATTTGCTCATACCATACTGTTCTACCCATTGATCAGTTGGAAACAATTCACTTAAAGGCTTGGGTAAAACTTCAGTTCTATCTGATGGGAAGACGAAAATACTAGATGCATCAGCTAAATGTGGCGAAACAGGTAAATCTAACCATATCTGTTGCTTAAGACATGGCCTTCCAGCATAATCCCAAATTTCTTCAGCAATTTTTCTTCTTTCTTTATAGCTTTGATAACTATTTTTTGCATGCTTTTGAATATTTTCCCAGCTATTATTCTCATTTAATTTAATTGTATTTCTAGAAATTATTAACGCTCTTTCTAAAAGATTTCTATAAGATAGGTTTCGTATCAAATCATGAAGTTTTTCATTTTTTACATTATAAGCTATTTGTATAAAATCACTATCAGATACCCAAAGAAAATCAACAGGTGAATCCCATTTCAAAAAACGATTACCAATTTTAATTTGAATTTCATTTTCTTTCATATAATCAATAATACCTGCAAACATGCAATCACACGTTCTTATTTTATGATGGTGATAAAATGTTGTATATAAAACCATTTTTGAAAACAATATTTGTTCAAGGGATGTAGCACCACTTTGAGTAACAGCTAATCCCATAAACTCTTTTTTTAAAGGAGATTTTGTTTTAATTTTTTTTATTAATACTGTATACCATAATCTATCTAAATCAATTGATAATGGTAATCCGCTGAAATGACTATCTCTGAAAAGATAATCGAGCTTATCAGCATCAAAAGGTCCATTTATTAACTCTCTTTTGTATATTTTTTTTGAATCACTACTTTCTTTAATTATATATTTTGCAATTTCATCGGAAGGAATTTTTATACTATATTTTTCTTCAACAGCTCTACAATATTTTTTAAAATTTTCCGAAGTAACAATCAAATATGAAAGTATTTCATGTGGATTTCCACTTGGATGTTCCTCTTTAAGATCAATTATTTCAGGACAATATCCGAATACCTCTTCACTAGTATGACTGAAAGGCCCATGACCCAAATCATGAAAAAGTGCTGATATTCTTAAATTTCTCAAATCTTTTTCATTAATTAACTTTTTACTATTTCTCTTAATAAGTGCTTCACCCAATCTTTGTATCTGTAACATAACACCTAAAGTATGTTCAAATCTAGTATGAGTAGCAGAAGGAAAAGTTAAATAAGCATATCCTGTTTGGTGAATTTCTCTTAAACGCTGGAATAATGGAGTGTCTATAAAAGCTATTTCGTGAGGTTCAATTCTTTGTGTGCCCCAAAGACCATCATGAATTACTTTTGCTGAGTGTTTTTTCTTTTCTAAGTCTTTAGTGTCAGGTAAGTAATTTAAAACAAATTCTTCAATATTTTTTTTTAATTCCTCAATTTTTAAATTCATATAAAAATCATCTATTTTTAAGAATTTATCAATTCAATAAATTTTTTTGACATTTTATTAATTTTTATTAATTCCTCACTTTCAAAAAGATTTTTATTATTTTTTTCAAATGAATTTTTTAATTCTTCTTTAATATTATATTCCTTAAAATCCGGATTTAAACAAGAAAGATGGCCTGATTGTTCTAAATTTACAATATCTGTTTGAAAATCATCACAAAAATGAAAATAACTTCTATTTTCAAAAATATAATCCTTTAATAACGGTTTAAATTCTTGTTGGTTTTGCAGCTTATACAACGTTTCATGTAGTAAGGGTAAAGAGGAAGTTATTGTATTGGTATTAATATTTGCTAATAAACTTTTTATAACATCAAATGTAGTCCATTTTGTTTGCTGAATATTTTCAACCATTTTTCACCTCCTAATATCTAAAAAATTAAAGGTAAACATTCATACTATATATTAAATATATAAAACGTATTAAGTCAAGTTGTTTTTTGTTCAAATGAAAATTTTTATATATGATATTTTTAACAAATTTGAAAGTTTATAATTACCCTCACCATTTCTCACGCCGCTGGTCTACATCTATGATGCGGATATATGACTGGTCGTACTCGGTGACAAGTTCCAGGATACCGTCATCGTCAATGTCGATGAGATAGAGGCGGCTTCCGAAGTCGATGGTGCTCTTCCATTCAAGATCCTTGAACCGAATATCCAGAATTTCGCCGGTATTGAGGATAATTTCATAGTCCGAATCGTTGTCCACATTGCCGATTATCATATCGGTTGCGGTATATTTTTCCTGGGATATCCATTCCTCGAACTGTGACTGGGGATCAAACTGTATCAGGTTGCCGGCAGGGACGGATCCGTTTTGCTGTTCTTCCCCGGGTTTCACTCCGATAAATAAAAGCTCCAGCTCGGGACTGTTATCCATATCGGCAATCACCATACAGTTGATATTCATATACGTGCCATCCGGTGTTCTGTACTTGAGGTCGTGCTGTTCATAACCGTAAATAAAGAAATCCCCATTGGATGTATAGGCAATTATTTCAGCTTTACCGTCACCCTCGAGATCCTCGACAAAAACTCCACGCACTGCGGCATTCAGGGGAGGACTTTTCCAGATTTCCCGGAAATTCCCCGAATTATCCGTCCTGAGAACATGTATATACCCCAGTTCTTCACCATAGACAATGCTCCTCATGTTGTATTCTTCATCAATGATACATTTCATCGTGCGAAAATTTGCGGTTGGAACATTGTAGATGGAAAGTTCTTCCATGATTTTGAGCTCTTCGAGGGATTTCTGGGGCACTCTGGCGGTTTCGGAAGGTATTTGCGGGACCGCGATGTCCTCTTTAGGAACAGGCATCGCACTTTCTTCAACTGCCTTTGCGATGGTATCGCCCGTTTCTCCTTTTTCCGCTTCGACAGGTTTCATGGGCTCTCTGAGTTTCAATCCACCCTCGATCGGCTTTTCTGTGAAAATTATGGCTTTCGTTTCGGGAAGCGGCGGCAGTTCCACCGGAGGTTTCTTTTCTTTATCATCAGATGCTTTTTCTTCATTACCGGCGTTTTGCGCAATCATGAGCGTTTCGTTCCGGCTTGAAGAATGATGTATACCGGTATCGCTGGCATCCTGCGCAGGTACCACACCGGACATGATGAGAAAAATGAACACACATACGGTTTTTTTTAATACTGTTTTCATCGGAAAAATCATTTGAGACTTCCATTTCTTACCGCATCATAGACTTTCTGGAGAGGTATTCCCTCTTCCCTGGCAACACGCGAACATTCCTCAAATTCCGGGGTTATCCGTTCGCTGCCGTTTACGTATACGATTTTAGCACGTATGTCGCCAAGATCAGTTTTGACGATTCTTTCCTCACGGCGCAGCTTTTTTCTGATTACTCCGGAGAAACGGACTCCGATAGTAGTAGTCTCGCTGAAAAGCACCTCGATTATACGGTTCATATTCTGTTCGGCTGTCAGAACGGAGAGCATGGTAGCAGGACGGCTTTTTTTCATGATAATCGGTGTCATGAATACGTCTTTTGCGCCTTCTTCAAACAGACGGTCGGAGATATAACCGAAGAGCTCAGGATTCATATCGTCAATATTGGTTTCTATCATCATACAACGGTCTTCATCAAACGTTTCAGCTGTCTCTCCCACGGTGATTCTCAAAACGTTGGGTATTTTTTCACGCCTTCTGGAACCCGCTCCATAACCCGTAATTTCGGCGGTGAAGTTATCAATAGAACCATAGGAAGAAGCAAGCGTGGATATGATAGCAGCTCCTGTCGGTGTTGTCATCTCACCCTCGAATTCAGTTCTCACAACAGGAACATTCCTTGTAAGCTCTACCACCGCAGGAACCGGTACCGGCATGAGGCCGTGCGAACATTTTACCGTTCCGGTTCCTAAATGAAGCGGTGTGGACACAAAAGTATCGATACCGAGAAATTCAAAACCGATACAGGCGCCGACAACATCAACAATGGCATCGAGCGCTCCGACCTCGTGAAAATGGATTTTTTCGGGTGTTGTGCCGTGAACTTTGGCTTCCGCCCCGGCAAGTTTTGTAAATATACGAATAGCCCGTTCCTTAACCTGTGCGGAAAGTTCGCTGGATTCTATGATTTCAATTATATGTGAGAGGTGCCGGCTATTGTTCTGGTCTTCGGTAATAACTTCGATGTGTGTGGCGGCTATTCCGGAATAAGACACTTTTTCCTCACGGAGTTCAAACCCTTTAATATTGAGCTTTTTCAGCTCGCTTTCAAGTTTCTTGAGCGGTACACCGCATGAAACAAGAGCACCCAGTACCATGTCGCCGGAAATCCCGAATATACAATCAAAATATGCAGTTCTCATTACTCCTCCATAAAGAATTTACGATATATGACGTTGAATTGTACCGTTCCTCTCATAGTCATTCATTTTAAATCCATTACTATCCAAACCGTTATAGTCTTTATCTTTTCAGTCTCGTCCTGTTAATCAGACTTGCCGAATACCCGGCGCCAAACCCGTTATCGATATTCACAACGGTTACTCCCGAAGCGCAGGAGTTGAGCATTCCGAGAAGAGCGGCAATTCCATGGAACGAGGCGCCATAACCAACACTTGTCGGGCAGGCAATAACCGGCACATCCACAAGGCCTCCAACCACACTCGGAAGAGCGCCTTCCATCCCGGCAACGACAATCACACAGCTTGCAGACCTCAATATGTCCATACGGGCAAGGAGACGATGTATACCGGCAACTCCGACATCATAAAGCTTTTCAGCATGGTTTCCCATGGCACGAACGGTCACGAGCGCTTCCTCGGCAACCGGCAAATCCGAAGTCCCGGCAGATATCACGAGGACTGTACCATGGGTATGTTCGGTGTCGGGTTCTGGCATGCCGATGACAAAAGTACGGGCAATTTCATTTTTATCACCATCGGGGAATTTCCCGCTCAAAACATCCAGTGCATCATGAGAAAGTCTCGTTGCAAGAACCGTACTTTCATGTTCTAAAATTGCTTCGGCTATCCTTACAATTTGATCGGTTGTTTTATTCTGGCCAAAAATTACCTCCGGAAACCCCTGCCGTTTGCTTCTATGATGGTCCACATTCGCAAATTCAAGATCGCTGAAAAAGTAAGACTCAACCTGCTTTTCAGCCTCCCCGATATCGAGGGTTCCCGATTTCAGTTTCTTGAGAATCTCCTGTAAGATGTTGTTTTTCATGATATAACCATGTTGTTAAATACGTTTGTACGTGTTGTTGTATCCCGGTATTCATATTGGAAATCCCGGACAATTTTTTTTACCTCTTCGACCGTCACGGCGCGGAAAATCTTACTGCGGAACTGAGCGCCGCCGATTGCGCCTTTTGAATACCACCCAAAAAATTTCCGCATGGTAAAAACAGCGTTTTTTTCCGGTGTTTTTACTGCAAGACGGTCAAGCTGATTCAATGCAAGCTCAAGCTTTTCAACGTAATCCGCTTGTTTTGATCGAGCATTTTCATCCGCACTTTCCACGATTTCACGGAAAATGAACGGATTGTTCATCGCGGTACGGCCAACCATCACGTATTCCACACCGGTTTCATCTTTCATACGCTGGAAATCTTCAGCCGTTTTGATATCACCGGAACCCACAACAGGTATGTCAACCTTCTCTTGCACACGTTTTATAACTGTCCAGTCCGCGCTGCCGGAGAATCCCTGGCTCTTTGTCCTTGGATGAACGATAATTGCCCGGGCACCCGAATCCATGCAGACACGTGCCACTTCTACCGCATTTATACTTGATTGATCCCAGCCCGAACGTATCTTCACCGTAACCGGAACGTTTGAAACGTTTACCATTTTTTCAACAATACGTGCCAGCAGGAAGGGATTCCGGAGGAGTGCCGAGCCGCTCCCTTTCGCAATTACTTTTTTCACCGGGCACCCGGCATTTATATCGATGAAATCCGGTTTCAAATCCTGGGCTTTTGATGCCGCTTCCGCCATTATGTCCGGGTCAGCGCCGAAAAACTGGAAACCTATAGGACGTTCCGATTCCTCAAACCTGAGAAACCGTGCAGTCTTACCCGATGGACGTCCGCGCACGAAACCATCAGAAGAAACCATTTCGGTCATAACCGGCCGTGCCCCGAATCCGACACACATTTGCCGGAACTCTGAACCGGTCACTCCCGCAAGCGGGGCAAGTGCGGCTCGTTCATGGATAAATATTTCAGGGATGGTACAAGCCATGTACAGAACCTTTTTGTGTCGTTGTTATTTAGGAGGACGGTGAAAAAGTCTTTTCACGCGCCCCGGCTTGTAATATATGACTGTGGTGCTGTCAAGGGCAAGACAAGCCTGCCATTCATAAAAAAATTGTTTATTATTGGTTTATAACATATTTACAGTCTTATTATTCATATTTCTTTTACGTTACAGGCCGGCCCTTGACAGCACATCATCTCGAAGGCATGAGTTTTTCACCACGCTTTTAGGCCAATGACCACTATTCATTGCTCACAAACCACTTCTCCGGCAAGATCATACCTTCCGGCATCGGTTATTCTTACGCGATAGAATGCATTACCTTCTTCAACGCCCCGGGCTACAGAAACGTTTCCGTCAATTTCAGGAGCATCCATATAACTCCTTCCGGTTGCTCTGCCGGTAACCGGTTCTATCTCGTCGACAATCATATCAAATTCCCTGCCGATCAAAGATCTCTGAAAATCGGCGGAAATACCGCTCTGTATTTCCATAAGCTTCTCGTAACGTTCCCGCGCAAGATCATCCGGTACCCTGTCTTTTATGCGAGCGGCAAGTGTTCCCTCTTCGGGAGAATACATAAATGCCCCGAGCCGTTCAAAACGGTAACGCTCGATAAATGCAACAAGTTCACTGAAATCTTTTTCCGTCTCCCCGGGAAATCCTACGATCAGGGAAGTCCTGAGCACCAGACCGTCTATACGCTCTCTGAGCGTTTCAAGGAGTTTTTTGATTTTTTCCGGCGTTGTTTTCCTGTTCATGCTTTCAAGAATTCTCCCGGAAATATGTTGAAGGGGCATATCGATATACGGGAGAACCTTTGAAAGCCCGTTGAATGCTTCGATAAACTCCTCTTTGAAATGAGCGGGATGGGTATACAGGAGCCGTATCCATTCGATACCCTCTAACTCGTTTAGTTTTTCGAGAAGCCATGGCAGGTTTTTTTCACCGCCAAGATCAGAACCGAAACATGTCGTATCCTGACCGATCAGCACCAGCTCTTGTATGTCCAGTTCGGAAAGTTCTCTGGCTTCTTTCAGGATATCCTCCGCAGCAACACTCCTGAACCGGCCTCGTATTATCGGTATGGCACAGTATGAACAACGGTTATCGCATCCTTCGGCAATCTTGAGATACGCCGTATAAGGAGACCCGATTATAACTCGTGAATAACCGTTCCCGTTCTGATTTGAATAATCGAGCAGTTCACAGCATAAATCGGGAATTTTCCCCACATCTGCAAGGCCGACGATTGCATCGGCTTCGGTTAAATCTTTCTTGAGTTCGTTTTTGTAACGCTCGGCAAGACAGCCCGCAACTATGAGGGCTTTGAGCTTACCCTTTTTTTTCAGATCGGCGACCGATAGTATTGTATCGATGGATTCTTCACGGGCGCTTTCGATAAATCCGCAGGTATTGACCACGATAATATCGGCCTCCTCCTCAGGCACTATTTCGAAACCGCGCTCAACCAGACCGCCGATTATCCGTTCGGAATCAACCTGGTTCATAGGGCATCCAAGCGTTACAAGAGAAGCTCCGGGAAATGTAGTACTGTTCTTCATTCGAGGTAAGATTCACACTATAGTTACGGTTGCTGTTTTTTGTAATCGTTACTCGTATTCATTTTCCTTTTTTCGTAACTCCGAGCACATTACCGATTTTCTTTAAAGCGCAGAATTCTCCGCACATGGTACACAGGTCTTCTTCAGCCGGGAGATTTTCGGTTCGAACCTTACGTGCATGTTTCGGATCGATACTGAGCTTGTACATCGATTCCCAGTCGAGATTCTTCCGGGCTTCGCTCATCCTGTCATCCCATTCCCGTGCGCCGGGATACCCACGTGCAATATCGGCGGCGTGCGCTGCAATCCTTGCGGCAATTACTCCCTGCTTGACATCTTCCTTATTCGGGAGGCACAGGTGCTCGGAGGGAGTAACATAGCAGAGGAAATCCGCTCCGCTCATACCGGCAAGCGCACCGCCAATCGCCGAATTAATGTGGTCGTAACCCGGAGAAACATCGGTAACAAGCGGGCCGAGCACATAAAAAGGCGCATTGCGGCAGAGACTTTTCATTATCTTTATATTTGTTTCTACCTGGTCGAGAGGAATATGACCGGGACCTTCCACCATGCACTGTACTCCCGCTTCTCTCGCCCTGTCCACAAGCTCTCCGAGAACAATAAGCTCGCTTACCTGTGCCCTGTCGGTAGCATCGGCAAGACAGCCCGGCCTCAGACCGTCACCGAGAGAAAGCGCTGCATCATACCGCTTTGTTATCTCAAGCAGTCGGTCATACTGTTCGTAGAGAGGATTTTCCTTTTCATTGTAGAGCATCCATTCGACCAGGAAAGCTCCCCCCCGCGATACGACATCGGTAAGACGTCCCTGTTCCCGGAGCCGTTCCACAACTGCCCGGGTGACTCCGCAGTGAACGGTTATAAAATCGACTCCACTGGCAAGCTGGCTGTCAATAATACCAAACAGGTCATCGTCAGTCATGCGCACCAGGCCGTTGCGCTTATTTTTTGCCCATACACCCGCCTCATATATCGGTACCGTTCCGAGCGGTACCCTGATCTTCTCAAGAATACTTTCACGCGTTTTCGCTATATCGCCGCCGGTTGACAAATCCATAATCATATCGGCGCCGTATTCAAGAGCGCAGAGCGCCTTTTCGATCTCTTCCTCTATTGATGAGGCGTCCGATGAAGTCCCGATGTTGGCATTCACTTTTATCCTGAGCCCGCGTCCTATCGCAACCGGTTCGATTCCCCTCACACTGCTGTTGCACAGGGTGATTTCGCCGGCGGAAACCCTGTCGCGGATAATCTGACCTGTTGTATGTTCATTGAGGGCGATACGTTCGAACTCACCGACAATTTCACCGCATTTCGCCCTTTCCATCCTTGTCATGTAAATCAATCCACCTTTCAAATATAAAAAAAATTTCCCAAACTACTAAAATACGATAAAAGTGAAATTTTATCAATGAAAAACGAACATGGTGAGTTTGTGAAAAATTTTAAGTATTTTGATTTTTTATGAAATAATAATTTTAAATTTGTTTGCTTTTATTTTTTTCTTTTGTAATTTATAAATATAATTTTTCTATCCTTAATTAAATAATTGGTCTTATACAAAAATGATTATTACACACGTAAAATTAAAAAATTGGCGTAATTTCCGAGAAGTAGATGTGGAAATTGGAGACAGAGTTTTTCTTGTGGGGCCAAATGCTTCTGGCAAATCAAACTTTTTAGATGTTTTTCGTTTTTTAAGAGATATCGCTAAACCAGGTGGAGGAGGTTTGCAAAAAGCGATAAATGATAGAGGTGGTATTTCAAAAATAAGATGTCTTGCTGCACGAATAAGACCAGAAATTGTAATTGAAATTCAACTTTCTGAATCAAGAAATAAACTTCCATCATGGACATACAGCATCGGAATAAAACAACAGCAAAGAGGAAAGCATTTACCAATACTTGCACATGAGAAAGTGTTTAAAGGTGAAAAGGAAATTCTAAAACGCCCTGACAAATATGATGAAAAAGATGAACTTAGACTAACTGAAACACATTTAGAAAATATAAATGCAAATGCTGAATTTAGATATATATCAAATTTTCTCTCATCAATATTTTACTTTCACCTTATTCCCCAATTATTACAGCATCCTAATGATTTTCGCCCTTCATTCGAATCTTCAGATGATCCTTTCGGAAGAAATTTTTTAAAACTCATTGGAATGGCTCGAAAAGATAGCAGGGAATCAAGATTAAGAAAAATTGAAAAAGCACTTCGTTTAGCTGTTCCACAACTTACGCAGCTTTCATATATCACCGACGAAAAAGAGGGTGGAATACCTCATCTCGAGGCAATTTATGAGCACTGGCGTCCCCACGCAGGTAAACAACGAGAAGATCAATTTTCAGATGGAACATTACGTATGATTGCTCTTTTATGGTCACTTTTAGAACGACGAAACACTATGCTTCTTTTTGAAGAACCGGAATCATCTTTACATGCCGGTATTGTTTCGAAACTACCTGTATTAATGCACCATTTGTTAACGAAAGCAAAGCAAAAACGTCAAATAATACTTAGCACACATAGTGCTGAATTACTCTCAGACAAAGCAATTGGCGGAGAAGAAGTAATAATTTTAAGCCCCGACAAAGAAGGAACTTATATTAGACAAGCATCTTCTATTAGTGAGATTAAATTTCTATTAGAAAGTGGTTTGAGTATAGCTGATACAGTATTACCACATACTGAACCTTCAAAAACAAACCAGCTTGAATTATTCGATGTCTGATACAATCTATATAAATTTGGTGTATGAAGATACCCTAAGTAGTTCCATTCTACAAAAAATTATCAAAGAGACTAAACGTCCATATATAATTGGGAGAGGGTATAGCCAAGGGGGTTATGGATTCATCAAACGAACAATAAATGGGTTCAATAACGCTGCAAAAGGAATGCCTTATTTAATTCTTACTGATCTCGATAGAGAAATGTGCGCTCCATATTTAATTGAAAAATGGCTAACTTTTCCAAAACATCACAACCTTTTATTTAGAATTGCAGTAAAGGAAGTAGAATCTTGGCTTCTCGCTGATACTGATAATTTATCAAAGTTTTTTGGAATTCCAAGAACACTAATTCCACTACTTGTAGAAAAAATTAATAATCCAAAACAACAGCTAATAAATCTAGCCCGGAGATCACGTAAAAGAGTGATTCTTGAAGATATTGTACCTCCAGATGGTAGTACGGCTACACAGGGTCGCGGATATAATGCAAGACTAATAGAATACGTTAATAATCGTTGGAATATCAAAAATGCTTTAAAAAATTCAAATAGTTTACAACGTACTTTCAACGCCCTTAAAGTATTTCAACCTATAAATACTATTAAAAAATAATATAGTATAATCAATCAATATTCTACTTTTCATGAATATAACCGCATACTTTCTGTTTTAGAGCGGGTTATTTTTGTGCCCGCATCGGCCCGATCGGTTCGCCGCCCATCAGGTGCATGTGCACATGGAACAACTCCTGTCCGCCATCGTCATTTGTATTGAGGATAAGTCTGAACCCGCTCGTGTCGATATGTTTCATGCGGGCAACTTCCGAAGATGCTTTGAGCATGGCGCCAAACAGTTCCGGCTCTTTATCCGATAACTCGAGCGTCGTTGCGAAATGACGCTTCGGGATTATCAAAACATGAACGGGAGCTTGAGGCGCTGCATCGGGGAATGCAACCACATCATCGGATTCGTATATAAAATCCACGGGGATTTCACCGTTTGCAATCTTGCAGAAAATGCAGTCTGACATAGTACCTCCTTGTATGGATTACGATGTATGGTTCCGGATTTTTACAAAACGGTATGAGTATTCATCTATCATTTTTCTCATCAGACAGGTTCATCTGTGACGTGATCCACTTCATGATCAGGTTTACAATATAATCGATTTCCCTGTCATCAAGCGCCTTTCCCTTCGGAATGTTATGCCATTTACCGATACAGCCGCGGCAGCAGGTAGCGGTTGCGTGCTGTGCTATAAAAACCGGGTGATTTTTCATCGGTGTCTGTTTCCCGTCATTTCTCGGATATTGAACAGCAATCCTGTCGGTGATAAAATCAAAAGCGTGTTTTCTGACGGTCTCTAATCCCTTCTCACGGATATAATCAATATCACGTTCACCGAGTTTAAACCTGGATCTGAATTTTGAGTGTTTGAGCGACTCAAGTTTTGTTGCTGCATCATCTTTCATAGTACATTCATGAAACACTGTTATTCATACTTTTTTAACCACTGAAAATCTATTTCGAAAAAATTGAAAACCGTAAAAAAATGTGTGCAGGTGCTCACGGTTTTGATACATCCATCACGTTTCCACTCATTTCATTTTTCAACATACCTGGAAATGAATGCATCCAGACCTGCGGAGTAGAGCGTTCCGGACAGTAAAAATCCTTCATTGTGATTTCCGGTTATTTCTAAAAATTCCCTGGGCTCATGTGCCGCCTCAAAGAGCTGTATCCCCTGGCTGAACGGCACAAGTTCGTCCTTTGGACTGTGAATTATCAGAACGGGGCTCTTCACCTCACGTATATAATCGATAGTGCGGTAACGGAACTTTGCCAGGAGCCTGACCGGAAGCCAGGGATATAAATTCGCGCCCATATCGGGAATGGACGTAAAAACAGATTCGAGGATGAGAGCTTTCGGCATATATTCCCGTGCAAGCCAGCCGGCAACCGCTCCTCCCAGCGAACGCCCGAAAATAACGATATCCCTGTGTGAAAGAGTCTGTTTTTCCGCAATCCACATAAGCGCCGCCTCAGCATCGGCGTATGTTCCCGGTTCGTCAGTTTTACCTTCGCTTTTGCCGTAACCACGGTAGTCAAAAATAAAAATGCTCAGCCCAAGCCGGTTAAATAGTTTGATAGTTTCCAGGCGATTTGAAATATTTCCGGCATTCCCATGGCATATGAGCATGGTACCTCTTGCCTGTTGAGCCGGAATGAACCATCCGCAGAGCTTTACCCCGTCACGGGCTTCGAAAAAAACTTCCTCATATGTGAGACCTCTGTCTCTAGGTGTCATATCTATCGTGCTATAAGGATAGTATATCATCCGGGACTGAAAGAAATAAAGGAAGATGGTCATGCCGGTATAAACCGCAAGAACGAGAAAAATAATCGAACGTACAACCGACCAGATATTATGAGCTAAAAATTCCAAACATATATCCTTTATAACAGGTCACTTCGCACGACATTCACCGCAAGCGAGGCCGCGATAATCGCTGCTGTCTCGGTTCTGAGCGTGAGTCCGCCAAGTGAAAAGAGCGCCGCATCGTATTTCTGGAAAATGCCGTACTCCTGTTCGGTAAAATCACCCTCAGGCCCTATGACAAGCGTAACGGTACGTGTATCCGTGCTATGCCCGAAAGTCTCCTCAAAACTCCTGACTGCCCTCTGCGAAGCTACAAAAATCATGCCGTTCGATTGCCGTAAAAAGTCCGAAAGACTATTCGGAGAAGAAATCCCCGGTACCCATGAACGTCCCGATTGTTTTGCTGCCTCAAGCGCAATTTTACGGAGTCTCTCGATTTTCAGGCGTCTCGCAGCGCTCTGTTCACACCGTTCTGCCACAATAGGAACGATATGTCTTACACCGAGTTCACTGCACTTTTCAACCGCTGTCTCGAACCGTGACGGCTTGATGACTGAGAGAGCGACCGTTATGACCGTATCGGGCTCTCCTGCGCCGCTGACATCCTTTTCAATCACGGCAAGTACCTGTGTTGTGTCGATAACCTCTATACGGGCATGAACGCGTCTTCCACAGCCGTCGGAAACGCCTATCAATTCGCCCGGTTTCACACGGCATGAACGGGTTGCATGATGGTGTTCGTCACCGGTAAGGAGAACTGTCGTACGTTTAAAATTGTCGTGTGGCGTGAAAAAATTTTGCACTTGTTACAATCCTGTTATAGTCCATCCTGCCATTTCATTTCTCTCGTCCGCCGTATAGTCACCCGTTTTACGTTTTTATTCTCTGACCGTTGCCTCGTTATTTTCCTCCAATATTTCCCTGATAACGTCTTCGGGATCAACAATGATGATTATTTTCCCCGATTCCGGTATTCTGTTGAAGGTAACAGGTGCCCTTTTCGGTACAAAATCGGTCGGCGCATCAATGCTTTCTATTGTCCTGTCTTCGATGACATTCTCGCCGTCGGAAAGTCGAACCACGACATTTTTTGCGGGCGCATTTCCGATATTATGCACCGGAACGGTCAGTTTTTCTCCGGAAAGGACTGCATCCCGGGGATCGACTGCGAGATCGGGCATTGTTTTGGGCCTGTCATACCGTTTCAACTGTTCAACCCTGATAACAACCGGAGTCCGCGGCGGGATCGGCAGGGTAACAATATCAAAACGCCGCAGGTCTTTTTCCGTTTCCCAGAGAGTTTCCCCGGCATCTCCGGCGCCTTCACGGTCGTAATGAAGGCCGACCCTGTAACGCCCGTCGCCGATACGGCAGAGTCGCATCGCAAGATCCCGTTTCACCTCATGAAACGAATAGCAGACAGCCTCAAGCGAGGTGTCATCCGCCCTGAGTATAAGCCGTGCCACATCAGGCCCGCCGCCTGAAGGCCACATAACCGCAAGTTTCACATGAGCATCCCACCTTGAACCCCTCTCTCCGCCGAGAAGATATCTATATGTTTCACGTGAGCCGTATGGTCCGAAATCATCTCGGTGAACGTTTGATGCGGTATAACGGTAAAACGTATACTCGTTCTGGCATGATGCAAACAAACGCATGTTCCCCGCAAGTTCATCCAGCGGCTTTGAAACATAGGGCTCAACCGGCATATCAAGCCCCCAGTACCAGTTGAGAACATTCACCGATGAAAGGAACGCATTCCCCTCGCCGTAGTTAAGCGGTGTACGGTCCGGGTGACCGGAATGCCATGCCGATTCCATCTCACGTTCGGCGGCATATGCCTGCCCAAGGTTATTCACAACCGTGTTGTAACGTTCGCTTATAAAATCGCCGGTATGCAGGCGGTCGATGGGATGTATACGGCAGTACCCGTCCTTAAAGAGCCCTGTTGCTTCGATCCCTGTGTGTACCGTGTCGATGATGGCGCGTGCATTATCGTTACCATCGAGCGGAAGGTCTGCCATGTGAAAACTCATGAAAAGAGTATCGTCGTTCCAGCCGCCGCCTATCTGTCCGTCAGGATTCTGTCTTTCCGCCCACCAGTCCGCTATTCGATGCCTGAATGTGTTGTAATCCCGCATATACACAGCCCAGTCCGGCGCGCCGTGGGAATCCGTCAACGTTGTAAGCTTAACCCGGGATACATCCTTTGGCGAACCGGAATTGGTATATGCCGGCCCGCTCATGAGTTCCATGAACTGTGCAACAAAATGATCCGGCTTAACCCGTTTTACCGCCAGCGCCGGTAAAAGTATGTCGAACGGTCCACCGTACATATAAGGATGTTCAAGGGCGACCGTTCTGCCGGTAAACTTCCAGGGTATGTATTCATACATTTTCGAATACTGGGCTTTTGCAGGAATTATCTCCTTTTCGGCATATGCATCCACCGCAATATAGGGGGCGGTCGTGGAGACACTGAGCACGGCAGGATTAGCTGTTTCTCCCAGCTGAACATCGCACCTGCCCGCACTTCCTATGTCTATCCACAACCTGTCTCCGCCGGTAAGCACCATATCCTGGAAATCAATTGTCAGTTCCAGCATCCTGAACGTACCGTCGAATCCTTTCATGTTCAGGGCAAACTGGTTCCACAACCTTGAGGGAACAGCGGGATCGTGTACCCTTACATAGAGAGCTTCTTCAGCTTTTTCGGTTCTCACGGGGAGTGAAAGCGTTACTTCGGTAACACTGGTCGGGCTGTCAAACGGTTCGCTGAAAATATGTAACCGCCTGAACCCTCCTATGGCAATCCTCTCCTGTGGAGCCCGTACTTTTTCAGGCGATGCCACCGCTGTCCTGCGCTCATCACGGGATGTCAGAGCTTTGAGTGCAAACGTGTACTTTCCGCCGAGATTCTTTGTGTTTCCGGAGATTTCAAGACGTATTCCATCGGGTTTCGAATCAACCGTCATCGCATGGTAAAGCCCGATTTCATGAATCCGTTTTGCTCCGGATAACGGCAGGTTTACCTCGCCCTCGAAACCGGGCGGTGTTCCATATCCGGTTGTGAAAGGTATACGGAATGTAGCCCCTTCCGGAGCGCTTAATTCCGAACAATACAGGAACCTGTCCCCCGAAGGCACATTGAAGAGATCTTTTACATCACTCATGTTTCCCGATCCGGCCTGTAGCTTTACATCGGTAAGATTTCCGGTAAGCGTGACATAATTTACCTTCGCATTATCCGGCGTTACAATATCAACCTTTTCGGCATGGTAATCCGCATCGCCGGGAATAATGGTAAAAAAGGCATATTCGTGCGGCCATGCCATCTCGTTACGGCCGTCGATGACATACCATCCGGGGATATGTTCATCACATGCCTCCACAGGGAATACTTCGGTCATTTTCAGGACTGATCCGGGTGTAACGGGGAAGAAATGCGATGCGTAATCTGCGCCGCTGCACAGCGCGATTCGATCGTAATCATTTGCCGTGCGTTTGGAAAAAGGAGTTTCAATACCCGGAGGCAAATTCGAGTTCATCAGCCGTCTGACATCTTCACTTTTCAGCGGCCGGTCAAACAGGTACAGTTCGTCATAAATAAGCCCTGCCGAGGGCAGGTGAAAAAGGCCGGGATACATGGTTTCAAACCAGGAATCATTGCCCCAGGAAGATGCAATTTTATTCCCGTTCAGCCATAATTCCAGACCGTTTGCCCAGTCCCAGTTGAAAACAATATGGTTCCATCTCTCAGGATTCAACTGCTCTTCGGTTAAAACCTCATGGAGGACATACCGGGCATCACGGACATAGGCGGACAGGCAGTTGTCATCATCAATGATTATTCCGATGAGATCACGTTCCAGGCGGCCGAATGCTATGGAAGACTGCTCGAAAAGCGGGCCGTGGAAGGGCTGCTCTCCCTTAACCCAGAAAGCTACAGCCCCTAAACGCGGATGCAGCCTGCCGGCGCCCCAGAGAAACGGCTCGTTGAATCCCATCTCGCTGAAATGACTCGTATTGAACATAACAGCGGTTATCAGGTCGAGGTCAATACCGCTCATGTTATCATCGTCCGGCACCCGTGGAATGTAATTCATCCGTATCCCCCTGCCATAGCGGCCATCGGGAAAATCTATCTCGCGTTCTTTGATAGTTTTTATACCGGATTGATCGATAAAATCTTCATTAAAAAATTCAACATTTTCAAAACCGAGGTGAAAATTAACAACTGGCTGCGGACGTTCGGCAGAATAGACAGAGAATGTATGTGTACAGAGAAATGTCAAAATCCCAACGATGATAAAATCCCTAAAAATTTTCATTTCTTCTCCTGAACTGAAGAAATTGTTAATGTATGTACCGTGCATACCGTTTTCATATACGATTTACCACGAAAGTCATTTATTCATGCTGGATTTCATAATTGCCGAGTATGGTTATGTGTGTCAATCGGTCGAAAAAAGACCCTTTCCGGGACCCTTTCCCGAGCATGAGATCGGTCACCGCCACACGTGCGACACGATGTACGATATCGTTTCCTTCCCGTGATGGCGACCTCCATGCCCAGAAATCATGTATTGCATACAGTTTCCCGTCAACTTCTCCGAGGAAAATCATGATATGACCGGGTATAGAGAGAAGGGAAATCCCTCCGGGCGCCGTTCCGAGTACTTCGAAACGGGCATCCCGATCCAGTCCCTCAAGGGGTACAACCGTTTTTGATGCCTTTCTCTGACCGGTACTGTTCCTTGGGAGATGTATGTTAAAACATCTGAACACATCCATGATATATCCCGAACAGTCGCGTTCCTCGTACATGCCTCCCCAGCCATACCTCCGGTTGAAAAGAACAAAACACTGCCGAAAGACATTTCTGAAAGTATAGGGAAGGTATCCTATGGAGACATCGGAACTGTTGCGGACATACCCGATATGAGCGGTAAGCTCGCCGTTTTTCCCGCGTCCGGGGATAAGGACTTCGCAGAAGTCGTTCCCGGCAGTCCTGACCGGCAGATGGCTTCCCATCTGAATGGATCCTATCGCCGTTTTTTCCTCGGGGTTTCCATATATGCTGACCCGGTGGGATGTTGCGACAAGGGGAGGCGCACTGTTGACGAATTCACTGACAATCTTTCTCTCGCCAAATGCAACGGAACTCGAGGGTAACCAGCAAATAAACCTTGATGTTTGAACAAACGACCAGAGCCCGTCCTTTGAGGTGTGAAGGAGCGCAACCGGTTCGCCCATGTCCACAGTCGCCGCAACTCCCTGGTCAAACTCGTTATCGCCTATCTCCTGAAACAGAGGAATCACCGTCGGCCATAATTTCCCCATAGTGCGTTTGAGAACAATGCCGAATTTTATCGTAATGACATCGGGTACACTCGTTGTGTCCATGAGCGCAATTATACGGCGTAATTCCGATTTTTCAAGGGGTATCTGACCGGTTATGTAGAAGTTCGATTCCGTGAGATACCGTGCATTTTCAGCAAGGTAACGCCGTATATCAGCGCCCTCGCACTTTTCAGACATTTCGGTAATGTCTTTTATGATAGTGCCTTTGACCGGATTTTCGCTGTTGAAGGTTTCTATCTCTTCGGGTGTTAAAATGAAATCATCGGGATTCGGGATGGTTCGTATCCAGTAATCCGCAAAATTGACTTCCTCAGGTATACCCGGCATGGAATCCTCTGCGGGAACAAGGTACTCATAATACGGCTTTTCAATTGTGTATGTGGTTAACCATCCCGCACAGCCGGGTAAGAGAACTACGGTAACCGTAAACAAAAGAAACATACAAGTAAATCCTTTTTTCATACATCCTCCATACTACAGCTTTCAAGGGCACCAGGTGTCATTCCCTGTTTGAAATAAAAACATTGATAATGGTACCGTTACAATCGATTTCAGGACAGATGAGAATCTGCCGCTCCGGATCGAAATGTAACGGGTGCCGTTCTATCATAATAAGACTAATAATAATAAGATTTTTAAAAAATATAAAAGAAATAAAAAAAATTTTAAAATTTAGGGAATAAATATATGAGGATTCGAGAAGAAATTAAGGTGTTATTATATATTAAATTATGAATAATTATAAGCGCTTATAAAGTTAGCTCCGCTTATATCTCATCCCCATACCCTAACTCATCCCCTAACCCTT
>AQSL01000148.1 GCA_000403035.1 Candidatus Latescibacter anaerobius SCGC AAA252-E07
GTTTGCGCTATCTCTTTGATGTTCTTACTATATGTTAGTTTGCCATTGGCAAAAACGCATGCTGTCATGTATCCGTACCCCGTTTACACTATTTCATACTCATTTTCTGTTCATTCCTTTTTTTAATTCATGCCCATGGCCGGTAATCAAAGGCGGTTTTATACATTGCCATAATATTTTCCATCGGTGCATCAATCTGAATATAGGTATGTCCCGGTCCAATAATATAACCGCCGTCTTTCCCCAGAATGTCAATGAGCCTTCGCGCTTCATCCGACACCTGCCGAGGAGTTCCTTTACAGAGCATTTCCTGCAAATCCATACCGCCGTAAAAACAGATATGTTTCCCGAAATCTCTTTTCAGTCCCTCAGGATCCATCCCCTCGGCGCGTGTCTGGATAGGTTCGAGCATGTCAACACCGGCATCGAGAATCATGGGAAGCAGCGGGCGGACACCTCCGCAGACATGGAGCAGGAATTTCTTGTTTTTACGGTGAACTCTTTCAACAATCTGTTTCAGGTAGGGAACGACAAATTCTTTGAATATTTCCGGACTGAAAAGGGGCCCTGATTGAGAGCAGTAATCATCCGCCATGTAGACAATATCGATTCCTTCCCCATACAATTCCAGCATTTCCTCCAGAAATAACAGTGTTTTTTCTGTAATTGTGTGTATGAGGTGATGAGCGTATTTTTTTCTCATTGAAAAATCGATAAAGAGATTTTCCATTCCCCTTACAAATGTTGCAACAAAATACGCTCCCCAGGTAAAAACGCCAATAACAGCGCGGTTGGAGTGTACTTTTGCTTCCCCGGGGAAATGAGAAAAATCGAGCGTGGTTTTATCGGGCCAGGGATACTCATCAATATTCTTCAGACTGTCTTTTCCCGCAAGAGGACTCTCATACAACTCATCGTAGGTGCCTCCGGAATACTGTACCGTTCTTGTCCTATAACCCCAGATAGAAGTTTTTTCAACTTTCCCTTCCTCGCGTTCGGGATATATAAAATTTCCGGGAAGAATCATCCATGTATCGACATTAAGCCTGTCAAAAAGTTCCTTTTTGGATTGTGTCCTCAGATAGTCGTGTAAAGCTTCGTAAACCTCCTTTTCGGCATCAAACGTGATTGGTGTTCTGTCGGATAGTGTATGGTTTACCGCGGCAATGACTCTTTGTTTTGATGTTATCATACTATCCTTTCATATGATTTACTACATAATAACACATACCGGTTTTTTTCCATGTTCCTTTTTTAAAAAACCTCACTATTGTTGTCCTCATCCATACCTCATCTTTCCGGACAGGAGAAAAAAATCATGGTAACAGCATACTTCGATTCCTGTTAAAGCCATAACATTTTACCGCTCTCGTAATATAAGCGTCGATGCATCTCCCTTCAATTCTTAATGAAAAAAATAAGAGAGTTTTGAAGATACCGTTACCATAGCATGTTAGTAACAGCATAGAAACAATACAGACCGATATAAAGAATTTTTTCTGACGAGTCTCAAACAAAGTTTTTTAACCACTTCTTTGCGCGCCCAAAGAAGTGGCACAAGAAAGGGCGCACCGGCAGAAATCCTTGTCCTCGCTTCCGACACAGGATTTCAGGGATTGCAGAACTCGCTCTGCTCAAACAGCTGCAATCCTCATCTGAAATCCCGTGTTTCGCTCGGGGATTTCTCACGGTGATGATCCTGATAATGTAGATTAATTGTGAATAATTTAGCAGAGTGTTCTCTCCCTCTCTACGGGGTAGAGAGGGAGTTGGAGGGTGAGTGACGGGGTAGGGATAGGGATAACCGCCTTGAGGAATCGCCGAGCGAGCAAGACATTTCACGAAAAAGGAAGTTCATATGGTGGCGGGAGAAAGGGGGTTTGAAATTCCCGTGAAATGTCGCAGTGAGAACGGAAAAACGATTACTCCGGCGTGCCCTTTCTTTGGTTCGTTTCTTTGGGCACGCAAAGAAATGAACATATAAAATGATATTTGATGATTTGAAGTATTTCTTTATAAGGAAAATGATAAATTATAAAAAACTTTTTTATACTAATAAATCATAGTTTTCCAACAACATAATTCAATCCTGATAATCTTCTTCTTGCGTTCTGTGCAAAATACAATATATTGTATCTGAGTGTGTATAAACCACGTAATATTCCACTTCTTGCAACTTTTTAAAAACAAACTAATTACAGGTTATTACCATGGAAAACACCTGTGGATTTGTCCACCTTCATACTCATACAATGTATTCTCTCCTCGATGGTGCAATCAGACCCAAAAATCTCATATCGAAGGCTAAAAAATGGGGTATGGGTGCTGCTGCCATTACTGATCACGGTAATATGTTCGGTGCCATGGAATTTTATTTAAAAGCCAAAAAAGAAGGAATAAAGCCTGTCATAGGTTCGGAAATTTATGTGGCAATCGAAGGTATGGATATAAAGAGGCAGGCACGGGGAAATATCGATGGCTCAAATCATCTTGTGCTTCTTGCCGCTACAAACCAGGGTTACCGGAACCTGATGAAAATTGTTTCCACAGGATACCTGAAAGGTTTCTATTACAAACCCAGGGTCGACAAGATATTTCTCAGGGACTATTCTGAGGGACTTATTGCATTAAGTGCGTGTATTAAAGGTGAGGTGCCGCAGCTTATTATTCAGGGACACATGGAAGAAGCTGAAAAAGCTGCCGAAGAATATGCCGATATTTTTGGCAAGGAAAATTTCTTTCTTGAGTTACAACGTCATGGTATTCCGCAAGAAACTACAGCCAATGAAGGTCTGATTGCTCTTTCTGAAAAAACAGGTATACAGCTTGTAGCGACAAATGATGCTCACTATCTGAAAGCTGACCATGCCGAGTCTCATGAAATTCTGCTTTGCATATCGACGGGGAAAACGCTCGATGACCCATCGCATATGAAAATGGAAACTGACCAGCTCTATTTAAAAAGCCCGGATGAAATGAAAGAGCTTTTTGCCGATATCCCGGAAGCTGTTGAAAATACTGTGCGGATAGCAGAACGCTGTAATGTTGAGATTAAAACCGACGGCTTTCAAACAGTCAGATACGAAGTTCCGAGCGATTTCGATGGCAACACCGACGACTATCTGGCTCATATCGCCGAAATCGGGCTCCGCGAGCGGTATGGTGATGAAGCCGAAAAATACAGAGACCGTATGGAATATGAACTGAAAGTCATCAAAGAAATGGGATTCCCCGATTATTTTCTTGCAATATATGATTGCACAAGGGCTGCGAAGGAAATGGGTATTCAGGTCGGTACTGCACGGGGATCTGCAGGGGGGTCGATTGTAGCGTATGTTGTAGGTATTACGAATCTCGATCCCATGAAATACGATCTTATTTTCGAGCGCTTCCTGAATCCAGAACGAATCAGCATGCCTGATTTCGATGTGGATTACGCCGACAGAGACCGTGGCCGTATGATTGAATATGTCAAGCAAAAATACGGGGAGGACCATGTATGCCAGATCATAACGTTCGGCACGATGAAAGCTAAGATGGTAATCCGTGATGTGGGACGTGTGCTCGGAATGCCTTATGGCGATGTTGATGCAATCGCGAAACTCATTCCCACGGATCCGGGAACAACACTTGATATCGCTTTCGATCTCGTTCCGGAACTCCGTGAACTGGAAAAGAAAGATAACCTGCACCATAAGCTTTTCCTCCATGCCCGTATCCTTGAGGGACTTAACAGGCATGCCGGAACACATGCTGCAGGAGTAATTATCACACCTGGTCCATGTGTGGAATACCTGCCACTCTACAAGCAAAATGAAGATATAACAAGCCAGTACACAATGGAATACGTTGAAAAAATCGGCTGCCTGAAAGTTGATTTTCTCGGTCTTCGCACGCTCTCTGTAATTAAAGACTCTGTCGAAATGATAACTGCGTCCGGAGAACGTGTTGATATACAAAACCTTCCGGTGGATGATCCCAAGGTTTTCGACCTTATAAGCCGTGGGGAAACAATCGGTATATTTCAGTTTGAGAGCCCCGGAATGCGTGATTACCTGAAGAAACTCAAACCATCATGCATCGACGACCTGATAGCCATGAACGCACTCTATCGGCCGGGACCGCTCGGTTCAAAAATGGTCGATGATTTCATTGATCGCAAGCATGGGAAAAAGAGAATCGAATATCCCCATCCCATTCTTAAAGACATCCTCAAGGAAACGTACGGTGTGATTGTTTATCAGGAACAGGTCATGAAAATCGCCCATGTTATGGCCGGCTTCTCTCTCGGCTCTGCCGATCAACTCCGCAGGGCAATGGGCAAGAAGAAGATTGAAGTTATGACCATGATGAAGCACAAATTCATCGAGGGATCGAAAGAAAACGCTATTGCCGAACATATTGCCGGGGAAGTTTTTGAGCTCATGGCACATTTTGCAGGGTATGGATTCAATAAATCACATTCCGCCGGATATGCCATTCTTGCGTACCAGACCGCATGGTTGAAGACTCACTATCCCGCCGAGTTCATGGCTGCGACACTTTCTTCCGAAATGGATAACACGGATCGTATCGTTATTCTGATTGAGGAGTGTAAACGTATGGGAATTAAGGTGCTACAGCCGGATGTTAATCGTTCCTACGATGAATTTACCGTCAAAGACGGGAATGTGTCGTTCGGTTTGGGAGGGATTAAAAATGTAGGGCATGGATCTATAGATGCTGTTGTTGCCGCCAGAAAAGAAGCCGGACCGTTCCGGAGTTTCTATGATTTTTGTGAACACGTTAATCTCAAGTCACTGAACAAGCGCATGATAGAATCTCTCATAATGGCAGGAGCGATGGACTCTTTAGATACAGAAAGGGCCAGATTGCTGGCAGGAATCGATCAGGCTGTCGAATTTGCCCAGAACAAACAGCGAGAACGTGAAATGGGACAGTTTAATCTGTTTGGTGATTCCGATGAAAGCCCGGGTATAGGAAGCTTGTTGCCACTGCCTGATGTCAAATCCTGGGGAAGAATGGAAAAACTTGCCAATGAAAAAGCTGTGCTCGGATTCTGGTTTTCAGGCCACCCGCTGGAAGGATATCTGGAAGAACTCAATGCATTCACCACACCGTTCAAACAGCTCGTAACAAAACCGGGCAATGCGGCAGTGTCTGTCGGAGGAGTAATTACAGCAATAACGCGTCGAATTAGAAAAAAAGATGATAAACCTTATTTGAATCTCATGGTCGAGGATGCGGAAAGTTCGGGGGAAGTCTTATTAATGAACGGCGCTTATGATGAATATAAAGATAAGGTAAAAGTAGATTCCATGGTGATTTTTGAAGGGACAGTGTCGAAAAAGAATGATTCCGAACAACCATGTGTTTTCGCAAACACGATGGAACCTCTTGAATCCGCACGCGGGAAACGAGCACATGCAGTTCACATAACACTTTCCACTCATGATATGAATGAATCCGACCTTGAGCCGATACGTCAGATGTGCGAGAAATATCCCGGTAATCTTCCTCTCTGGATTAACCTCAAGACAGCTACTTCCGGAAATTTCCATATAAAATCAAGACGTTACCGGCTTTCTTCCGAGCCAGCACTCATTCAAGATTTAAGAACTATACTTGGACAGAAAGAGGTGTGGATAAGTTGAGAGAACCCGCATTTTAACCGCTGATTCTTAATCTTCTAATTCCGGTGTATTCGTTTCTTCTATCGGTAATCCGCGCAGAGTCCTTATTTCTTCGATTTTATTCAATGGTTTTTCAAGCTGACGGCGCCGTGTTGTCATAAGCGTGTCGTACTCATTGTGCGTAGCTTCGATTTTTTTCCCGAGATTATGAAGACTGTCAAAGAATTTATGCCACTGTTTTTTAAAACTTCCCATAAGAGACAGTATTTCATTCGATGTTTTTTCCAGCGCAAAATTTTCAACCGCCTGCCTGATAACCGCCAGAACGGCAAAGAGAGTGAACGGTGAACAGACGATGACTTTCTTTTCCAGTCCCTCGTCAAGAATGGAACGATCCTGTTCATTGATAAAAACGTAAATCTGTTCATTGGGAATGAATAAGAGCACGTAATCAACGGTATTCTGCTGAGGATTGATATAGTCGCGTGTTGTTATTTCGTTTATTCTGTTTTTAACATCTCTCAGGAAATTTCTGCGAAAGTTTTCCCTGTCGGCCTCGGAATCGGCCTCAAGGAATTTCATGTAATTATTGAACGGGAATTTCACATCCATATTCAGCTTAAGGTCGCGCGGCAAAAGAAATGTGTAATCCGGAATATTCCCCTGACCCTCGATGGTTTTCTGCTTCAGATAATTCACATTTTCAATAAAACCAGCCACTCTGAGTATATCCTCCGCCATCCTTTCACCCCACTGCCCTCTCGCTTTTGAACTTGCAAGGGCTTCGCGCAGATTACCGGTAGTTTGAATAAGATCGCCGGTTTGTTTGCTCGTCAGCTCCATTTGCTTTGTTAATTTACCGAATATATTTTCATTGTCCTTTCCCATTTCATTGACGAGCTTTGTTACTTTATCAAGTTCGGATGTCATGCGCTCCAACTGCTGATCAATAAGCCCTTTTTTCTTATCCAGTTCCAAAACGTTCTTTTCCCGTGAAGTTTCCTGTTCACGTCTATGAAGGCTCATGACCGTTTCAATAACGGTATTAATACTCTCGTTTTTCCGTGCTTCGCTCTCCTGAAAAAGCTCATCGGCAAGGTCTTTTGCTGTCTTCGAGCGCAGCAATCCCAAAAAATATGCTGCAGCAAATCCTAAAATAATCCCGATAAACAGTGCAAACAGTATAAATATCAAGTCCATGCAAATATCCCCTGTGTTTCAAATTGTTTCATAAATTATACTTGTGGTTTATCATTTTGTCAACAGGTTTAGTTCGTATTTCCCTTGCGGAAGTATATTTATGAAAGTAATTTATGTATGCATAATAATCTGCGGGTATGGTCATGAAAAAAAAGTCATTCATAGGTGTTACATTCAAGTGCTGTAATGTATACTCACGGGTCTACATGAACAAGGAAGGTACCGCTTATGAAGGTGTTTGCCCACGGTGCTATAAGAAAAGGGTTGTTGTAAAAATTGTTAAACATGGCGGTACAAAGGCACGTTTTTTTGAGGCTGATTAAAGCGCTTTCGGCGATATGAAAAACGCCGGCACCGGTAAAAATACATGATTACTATCACAATCATCATATTCATGAGAAGCCATACTGTTTTATAGGATGATTCCTGTACTATTCGTTCACACAATGATTGTTAATTAACGGCTTGTAAATCAACGCTTAGCGCTGACTCTTGACAGCTCACATCCTGAGCCGGATAGTTTGTCACGAGACTTGAGGAGAATTGAATACTTATGAAATGAAAAAGTGATATGCGGTACTGTTTGATTGATCCAATCGAAGATGTGTGGCTTCGTGGCTGTAATATTTCTGTACATAGAAGTAGGTAAAAAGGATCATACCTATGATACCAATATACAATATAATGAAAGCTGCGGTTCTTTTGGAACTCATGGAATATATGCCTCCCTCATAAAAAATAACGGTAAAAATATTGAAAGTCAAGAAATGCTTACCATATGACTGCAGGTGATAGGTGATACCAAAATAGACCAATGACGTTTCATGCCATACATTAGAACTTTTTACCTTTACACACCGCATTCCTCATGTTATATTTTTGATTCAGTATTATATATTTTATGGAAGGCACCCGGATGTCTTTGGAAATTTCAATTATCATAGGGAATGAAACGGTATATGCGGAACTGAACGATTCTGAAACCGCACAGAAAATTGCTGAAAAGCTGCCGATTGAATCTTCATTTTCCACATGGGGAGATGAGATTTATTTTCCCGTGCCGGTGAAAACGAGAGAAGAGAACAGCAAGGATATTGTCGAATCGGGCGAAATTGCCTATTGGCCGCCGGGAAACGCTTTCTGTATTTTTTTCGGGGCAACACCCGGGTCTACCGAGGAAGAAATCAGGCCGGCAAGCCTGGTGAATCCCCTTGGCCGGATACAAGGCGACCCAAAGATTTTCAAGGATTTAGCTGAAAAATCGCATATCATACGTCTTGAAAAAACCTGATACTATTTTGAAATGGGGCAGTAGCTCAGTTTGGGAGAGCGCATCCCTCGCACGGATGAGGCCGTCGGTTCGAGCCCGATCTGCTCCACCAACTTACAGCGATTAGAAGTTACGAAATTTTCAATTCCTGCCATTTTTAAACGGCCACGGCATGTTCATTACCAGGTTCTTTTATTTTTGGCAAGAGCGATAGATACTTTCTTACATCCATACGATTAAGTGTCGCATACTGATCTGTTGTACGCCGGTCAAGATGGCCTGCAAGCTCCCTGATGATATCCAAGGAAACACCTTCTCTAAGAAGCCAAGTACAAAACACCCTGCGCAAGTCATGAAAGCGAAGTTTAGTACCATTTACAGTAAGTCCGAGTTTGCGTACAGCCCTGTCAAAAGTTTTGTGGGTTGAGATATACCGAGTACCAGTATATAGGATTAATAAATACATAACTCCCTTTCCGATAACTCGTTTTAAAAAATCAACAGCAGCATTTCCAAGTGGAAATACTTCCTGTCTTCCACCCTTAATTATCAATTTCACATCAGCAAGATGCTTTCGTTGATCTGGTCCCAAAATTTGAACTATTTGTTGTGTTTGTAAAAATTCCTTTAATTTATTAAATTATCTTTTGTAACTATAAATTATGATTCTATGCTTTGGCTGATCATTCTCAAATAAAACCCAAAACAGGAGATAGAAATGAATAGAATTATGGCGTTTGTTCTTGTTGCAGTGCTTTTTGCCACTGTAGCTTTCGCACAGGAACCCTATCCTTACCGTGCACTAGATCCCAGACAGTTTGATCCGGCCGTAGACCCGGACATCGACATGTTCATCAATCACTGGAGTAATTCTATGCCCCGCGTGATGTATGGCGACCTGGTGTTCCGTGATGTTCTGACCGGTCTCGAAGGCCCGGACGCCGTTCATCCCACAAAAAAAGGCGCCGTCCTTATCGTACAAACCGCAATAAGCTACGCAACGATTGAACCCGATGCAATTGCCAGCGGCCGAGCGAAAGCCGGCGAACAGCAACTATTCTACGTCACCAGTGGTACCGGAAAAATAACGGCCAAGCGTAAATCCTACAACCTTAAAGAAGGTATGGGATTTATCCTCACACCCGAGTTCGATTTTGAGCTTACCTGTACAGGAGAAGAACAACTCTCGTTTTACGTTGTTACCGAGCCACTTGCCGTTGACTTCAAGGCCAACAAGGATCTTGTGGTCAAAAACCGTTTCGACGGAAATAAAACGACGGGTGCACACTGGGCGCATATCGGCAACGGTATCATCAACCGTAACGATGGTGTTGCGAACTACGGAGGTCTTGGTCTTATCACCATCGACGCACGTACCATTCCGCATCCTCACAGTCATCACGATGGTATTGAGGAATGCTGGATCATGGTTAAGGGTGAAACCATGCTCCACCTCGGCAAACAGCTCAGACACTGCCCGGCGGGTACTATTTACAAAGTTCCCCCCACGGGGCTCACCGCACACACCAACATAAATCTCGGAGACAAACCTGTCCAGATGATCCACATGATGAAATCTGTCAAAGGAGAAACCAGGGAATATGCGATGCTGGATCCGAACAGATTTGATCCATCTGTCGATCCCGACATCGACATGTTTATGGGCAATTGGCGAAATTCGATGCCACGGCTTATGCACAGTAATATGGTTTTCCGCGATATGCTCACCTCCCTCGAAGGCCCGGACGACCTGCATCCTAAGAGACGAGGCGCATGCCTCGTATATGCCGAGGCCATTAGCTACGTAACGATTGAACCTGATGCAATTGCACGGCCAAAAGCTGAGGAACTGGATGGTGTTCAGCAGATATTTATCGTAAACTCCGGTACCGGTGTGATTACATCCGGTACAAAAACGCTCGAACTGAAAAAGGGAATGGCGTTCATCCTCACCCCCGGGCTGGATTTCGAGCTCACTGCCATCGGCGACGAGTACATGACATTCTATGTTGCCACCGAGAAAATCCCGGCCGGGTTTACACCGAACAAGACGCTCGAAGTAGTGAACAATCGAGGTGAAGCTCCGTTCATGAAGGTCCACTGGGCTAATATCGACCGCGTGATGGTCAGTCAAAAAAACGGCATGTGCCAGTACGGCGCATTCACCGAGGTCAAACTGGATGCAATGACGATTGCCCAACCTCACAGCCATGAAAAGGGCGTAGAGGAAATCTGGATCGCCACCGATGGCGACATCGAGTTGCTTTTGGGAAAGCAGCTCAGGAAGCTTCCAGTCGGTACTGCATATCGCATCCCGTCGACCGGTAAAACTGCTCATGCCAACATTAACACCACCGACGACATGATTAAGCTTATCCACATGATGAAAGTGCCGAAGTAAGTCTGTTTGGTAAAGCACAGAAAAGCTAAACAGACATAAAATAAAAGAAGAGTGATCAGGATCAATGACCTTGTCTTTTTTTCGTGTCGCTTACCTCAAATCCTAACATATAAACTGGATCAACTATTGGGGCAAGGTCAACAATATCTCACCTCGGTGCAGACTTTACTATTTGCCAGACTTTTTACATCATAAATACGCCCGTGATTAAGCCTTTTTTGACATTCTCGGGCATTCCGGGGCTTCTTCTCAGGCGTTCTTCAAGCGGATCAGGGAAGTTATATCCCTTAAGAGTTGGTTCGGTTAATAAATGCTTTTTCACAATACCAATATCTTTGTCGATGCTCCTGTCCCATACAACATTCAAAAAATATTCTGAACAAGGTTTTGATTAATTTTTTTGTGGTAATGGGTTTTACTATTTTCCACCTCAATAATATGGTTATCAACTATATGGATTATATCATCATTCCCGTAAAATGATGTTACCTTTTTCTTCGCTTCTTCGGTGAAATTGAAGAACCACGGAACATATGGCGGTCTTTTATGTTCTAAAGCACGTTTTATTACTTCCCGTTTCGTCATGTGTAACCTGTTTTCTCTTTTAATCTGGATTCACGTATGAAATTCGCTACCAGAGCCATATATAAAGGGCTATGGTTAAAATACTCAGAATAATAAGATGCAGACGCCAGTCGGTGATACCGGCGAACGGCGCAGGTTTTTCATTCCAGTCAATCGTCGTTTTTCGGAGTTTTTCCGCGGAGGTCTTTTTTGTGAAAGCGGAGACGGCGAACAGGACGGTGATGATGATAATCGTCCCCCATAATCCGCGGTAGGAATAATTCAACGTAAGCGTATGGTGCAGGAAGGGGAATACCCTGCTCCCCATCGATGGCCCCATGAGTTCATCCGCGACAAATACCGTTGCAAGAACGATACCGGTTAATACCGATGACACCGCGCCGGAAAGCGTGACTCTTTTACTCATGATGCCGAAAATGATTGCCGGCGCGACCGGCATGACGAGGTAGATTGAAATGGTCTGCAGGTATTTATAAAGTCCGCCGGGTGTTTTCCAGACAAGAATCGCCGCTCCCACACCGAACAGTGTCGCTGCAAAAATCGCCACTCTGCCTATCCACACCTGGGTTTTCTCACCCGTATCCGGACGGAACCGGAGTACGAAATCCCTCACAACCAGGGTCGAGACCGCGTTCATGACCGAATCGAGGGATGAAATGAGCGCCGCAATCAACGCTGCCAGCACAAGACCGCGGATGCCGCTTGGCAGAAGGCTGTTCAGCAGAAGAACAAACGTGCTTTTCGTCTGGTCGCCTTCGAAACCGGGAAACAGGGCAAACGCGATCACTCCCGGTAGTGCGAAAATAAAAACGGGAGTGAGCTTTAAAAGGATCGCAAACATTGAGCCCCACTGCGCCTGCCTGAGGTTCGAAGCTCCGAGAACACGCTGCACATTGACCTGGTCGATTCCCCAGTAAAAAGTACCGCCGTACACCGCTGCACCGATAACACCCCAGAAAGGATAATTCGGATCGTTGTACGGCCGTGCTATGTGCATCGCTTCCGGAACCGTCTGTACCAGAGCGCTCCATCCTCCGATCTTGTCGAGTCCGATTAGGAGCATGATGACGCATCCGCCGAGCATTATTACCGTCTGAATCGTATCGGTGAAGGCGACTGCCGCAAAACCGCCGATGATGGTGATGAAAGCTGCCATAAGCCCCAGAACGAATACGACCGCCATGATATTCCAGCCGAGCAGACTGTTCAGAACAAGCGCTCCGGCGAACAGAGTGAACGCCATTTTCGTCATAATGCAGATGATCAGCATAAGCCCGGAAAAAAATGTCCGGGCTGCCATATTGTAACGTATTTCAAGGAATTCGGGTATCGTGTATATCCTGTTTTTGATATATGAGGGGAACAGAAACGCACTGGCGATTCCGAGACATATTACGGTTGTCAGTTCGACGGTACCCGCGCTGAGACCATATCGGTAGGCATCGCCTGAAAGACCGACAAGATGTTCGGCACCGATGTTCGTTGCGAAAAACGAAGCCCCGATAACCGGCCATTTCAGAGACCGTCCGGCAAGAAAAAAATTCGAGCTGCTTGCCCCGGCATCGATACGGTGAGCAATATAGAGTCCGAAACCCAGACTCCCGCCCAGGGCGAAAAAACCGATAATCCAGTCAAGAGAAGTCAGTGAGAGATTCATGACGATCCTTCATTTTTCCATATGCGTATGTCTGTAAAAAATAATGTGTTTGTCATGCGTGCAACTAATTGAGAACTGTCTGAATTATCTAAACCTGAATATACACGGATTCTTTTAAATAATACATCACTGGCAAACTGGTACACATAGCGCTCAATCGAGTTTTTTTATTTGTATATTCCGATACCAGACTTCGCTCCCGTGATGAAATGACCTCCGAGTGCCTGTCCGGAATTTTATGATCGAGGACCGCTTCGACCCGTTCAATGGATGTCATGGACATATATGTCTCCGTGGTTGATGTTCCGCAAGAAAATCGAATAATTCGCCGGATGTGGGAAGTCCGGCCCGTCCTCCCAGAGCCCGGCAATTCATCGCACCGACAGCGGAAGCCAGCTCAAGGCACCTGTCGAGTGTGTTCCCGGCAGCGAGAAAATGGCAAAACGCGCCGTGAAAAGCGTCCCCGGCTCCGGTCGTATCCACCGTTTCGACAGAGAAAGATGGGTAATATCTGACTTCGTTCTCATACTGGTACGCTCCGCCGCGGCCGCCGCAGGTAATGACGGGGACTCCGGGACACAGGGAGGAAAGCCCTTTCAGCATGCCGGGAATTGAATCCTGTCCGGTCATTTCATGTGCAAAAAATTCGGGAACGATCAGGTACGAGACATGGGGTAACAACTCACCAAGTCCGCCATACCGGCTTTTAAAATCGCCGACCACCGGTATGCCGTGTTCGGAAGCCCACCGTGCGCCTGTCAACGCCGCCTCCATCCAGAATCCGTCGACCAGCAGCACCTTTGTCCCCTCGAGACGCGAATCGTCGAGGTCGATATGCTCCTCGAAAACGGGCTGGTTTTTGTCGGAATAGAATTGTTTTTCACCGGTTTTCTTGTTGACGAAAATGAAGCTGACAAAGGAATTCGCTCCCGGAACTGTCATCAGACAGGTAACATCCACATTGAATGACGCGAGTCTTTCGGCGATAAAATGTCCGTTGATGTCATCACCGATCCTCGAAAACAGGCGCGCCGGGGAGCCGAGCCTGGAAGCGGTGCAGAGCGCAGTCGCCGCCATGCCACCTCCCTCCACACGGTACGAATCCGTCAAGAAGGATCCTTCATGGATGTAAAAACCATCGATAACGAGAATATGGTCAACGGCAGCGATGCCGATCGCTGAAATCATTGGCATTACCTTTGGTTCGGAACAACACTGCTCCAGGTCACCCCCGGACAGTGCTTTTTCCAAAAGACCCGGCATCGTAATGAACTTCATATCATCATATCCTCAGAAAGTGACATCCACGAAAAAAACTGGTGGGGCGCTTGACTGTATATTCAAAGGCCATACCGCTGTTCCAGCGATGTTACGAGAGCCTTCAACCCCTGCGAAGCGGCATACTGTTTCAATTCGGAAACATAGTCGGCTGCTGCTTTTGGGAAGATGCCTTTTTGGAATACCTGCACTGCCTGTCGCATCGCTTCGGCGCCCAGAGATGAATCGTACTCGCCGTGTTCGTTTTTTATACCGTTTATAGCCGATCCCGCAAGGAAAAGGTACTGCGACACCCCCGCTCCGGAAGAAACATCGATCAGGTTCGGAATGATATTTCCCTGGTCAAGTCCACCCGCGCGGGCTATCATGACCGGTGGATGTTTTCCGAGCGGACTGCTGAGCACATTTTCGCACTGCCGCCATTCCAGCCCGAACGGCCGTAAAAGCCCGAACCCGGTGGTCAATGGCGCGGTCTGACGCATATCGATGCCGTCGAGACGCGCGAAAAGGTCGAGCACTTCACGGTATATGTGGCGTGTCCGGACGGATATGCCGCCGTTATGGCCGTATAGAACCGGCGGGGAAGGACTGTTCCGGGTCAGTTCCCTGACCATACGGAATGAACCTCCGGTATAATATTCGCTGAACATGATCCCGTTGCATCCGGCGTCGAGTGCAATACGGACTGAGTCGGCGAGCAGATGGGGCGGCGAAGTGATATGAGGGGCGAAAATCACCCCTCGGCCGCCGGCTTCCGCCTGTGCCCGCCGGACCGCTTCCATCGCGAGCACGGTACGTTCCCGTAATGGAGCGAACGAATTTCCCGGGAGATGATTTTCGTCCTCCTTGATGAACATGAAAAATCGATCCCTGACCAGCCCTTTCACAAGCTCCGCTTCCTCCTGGGGAGTGATTCCCGTGCAGGGTTTGAGTATGGTACCGAATGCGATTTCGTCACGCGAGAGGCCGGTCAATCGCCTGACGCCGTCCGCACCGTATGCGGGACCGGGAAACAGATTGAGCGTTGTGTCAGACATGGCGACATGAATGAGTTTGACGTCCGTGTGCTCTCGAAGGGCAAAAACACCCGCCCCGGCGATGATATGGAGAAGGTCGCTGGTGAAGAGTTCGCCGTTTTCGTGTCGGAGCATGAGGAGCGGAAACGCCACTCGGACGATGCCCGTTCTTTCCGCATTGTCGAAGGCGATGCTATCGATGACTTCGCCGCTGCATTCGGCAAGAAGCGTTCCGGGTTTCCACGAACGGACACCGCTCGTCATGTGATAGGCGATTTCTTTCCCCGCCTGAGCGGGAGACATGGTATGCGCCGCGACAAAATATGTGGCGACCACATGCTTCGACAGGTCGGATTCGGGAAGGTCGGCAAGCGCATTGTACGCGACCCGCCTGATCAGCTCCTCACGGTCATCCGGATTTTCCTGCATAAGGTGGGTGCTTGCATCGTCCGGTTTTTTCATACGGGTAAATTCCTTATGTTGCCCATGTGTTATAGGCCGTGGCAATATCATTCCCAAGAGCGGTCCAAGGATCGATTTTACATATATTCCCGATTACGGATATCACCCCATCGTTTTTGATCATGTCCGCCATTTCGATCGATTGTTTGTCGCTGTCATGACGGTAACGGAGACATGCGGCGATACCTTTGACTATCCATTCATACTTCAGCCCGTACTGTTCCGCGAGCACTAAGGGGGCGACAAGCCGTTCGTTCGGCGACAGTTTTCGGATGGGATCGCGGACGACTCTCAAAATTTTGTCGCGCATTTCAGGTACCGAGCCACGGCGCACAAGATCGTTCTTATAGACTTCGATAGATTCCGGTGAAAATCCGTGTTTGCGCTGAATTACCGCGCCCAACTCGTCGAGAGCGCCCAGAACATGTTCGGCGACAACGTCATCCTCCACCGCTTCGTGAATATACTTCGAGCCCCGGTGAAACCCCACATATCCGCAGACCGCATGACCACCGTTATGAATGAAGAGCTTGCGTTCCAGCCGCGCCTTCTGGTTATCCACCAGTTCGAGAGCGGTCAGCGCATCCGGTTTCGCCCCCTTGAACGCCTCCTTACTGGCTGTCCATTCATTATAATCCTCGGCTACAACGACAAGCGGATCGGGTTCGGGCCGGGGAACCACACGGCTGATCATGCAGTCGGGGAAACCTATATATTCGTCGCAATACGCGGCGTCGTCTCCAGCGAGATACGTTTTTACATGCCTCCCCAGAACCTTGGAACTGTCCATCATGTTTTCACATGCAATAAAATTCAGTGGCTTCGACCGTCCTGCGCTCCGGCAGGCGCCGACCGCCAGAGCCACGGTACGCGCAACGTCGGGGAGGTTCTGATCGAATACTGCGGTCAAGACCAAGACGGCTTCCCTGATTTCCCCTGCAACCGCTTCCCTGTGCCCCGCATCGATCACCCTGTATCCCGTGACGGAAATTTTCTGCGTTTCCTGACCGTAGAGCCTGACACGGTATTCCCCTGAGTTTTCGAGAGTCCGCACGAGTTCGGGATTGATATCGACGAACACGATCTGGTATCCCGCCTGCCATGCAAGTAATCCGACATGACCACGCCCGGTGGCTCCCGCTCCGAATACCACTATTTTTTCCGCCATGACAGAAAAGACCCCCCACTGTATCAACGGTTGTAATCGTCCTCGACGCGGACGACATCATCGAGTTCGGGAGTGCTGACCTCTATCAACCGCACATCTTCGAGTGGTTTCACACGGTGTTTTCTCCCCGGCAGATTCTCGATGACATCGCCGGATTTCAGCACAAGAACCTCCATATCGCCCGTTTCTTTTTCCCATTCGATTTCGAGTATACCTGAATCGACATAAATATGTTCATGTTTTTTCTCATGATACTGAAGGCTGGAACGGTGTCCCTTTTTGATCTCGATTATCTTGAGTGCGTAATGGTCAGTATGTGCTATCCAGATTTCACGGCCCCATGGTTTGACGACTATTTTCATTATCCTTCCCCCGTATATAACGCCCGCTGCCTTTTCGATATTATGCAAAATCACTGTCGCACGCACACCACCCATTACCTTTTTCCGGGCTGTATCGTACAAAATTTCCGCCGCGACTGCAGTTGCCTCATCGATATCGAACTGCCCCGGTTCTACTCGCTCAGCCAGTGCCGCCGACAGCATCTCCCGCACGAGTTTCGCCTTCAAATAGACCCATTCCACACAGTATGCGTCCGAAAAGAATCCCACCTGACGGTTCAACGTGAGCATGTCGAGCCGTTCGGCTATCACACGCTGCATGATCGACGGGAAGAAATTGTGCCACCAATACCCCGCCAGCGAAAAATTCGGTAATTCCCGTGCCAATGTGCAGAGCGACTGGTTGGCATGCGCGTGTACGTCTTCAGAACAATTTGGACACTTACAGTTGAAAATTAAGGTATTAATTTTGCCAGAAGCAAATGTTTTTTCAAACCTCCTTTCCCGATGTTATATGCTCGCCTCATCTTCAATGTTTCATGTTTTATCATATTACGCAAAGATAACCGTTCCCATTTCTTACCAAAGTACACATCAGCCGGAGTCAGATTGTCGAGTGACTCGTGATACCGATGATTGTTGTAATACTGCACGAACCGTTCGATTTCCCTTTCAAGCTCACCTGGCAGAAAGTAGTGCTGCAGGTTGATCACGTTCTTCATAGAGCGGTGATAACGTTCGATCTTTCCCTGCATCTGTGGATGATACCTGGCACCACGAGTATGCTTCATACCACGATTTTCGAGATAGGCTTTTAAGTCTTTGGAAAGGTAGCACGGCCCATTATCCGAGAGTAGCCGTGGTTTATGGTGTACCCGCACTCGGTCAATACCTGTCAATGACTATTGAATAAGATTCTTTCGTAAGTTGAAAGAGAGGAACGTGTGAACATTTACGAAAGAATACATAGAAATGAACTGTTGTTAAATTTATTATATGGGGTTTGAATAATAAGAAACTGGTCTATAAAAGATTTTCATACGATGAAAGAAAAAGGGAGGAAACCGGACAACAAATTGTACGGTTTCGAAGCTGGCTACAAACCAAACAATGCAATTGTCATTTTCTTCCTATCTGTAGGGTAAGATGACCAATCGACGGGAGAGCATACTGTACCAACAGAATTCAAGAATGAAATGTGAAAACTGACCTTTAACATTAAATTTACCTGTGTAAAAGGACGCGGGAATCGAACCCGCGTCATAGTGCTATAATGGTCAATTATTGTTAATATTTTTATTAGATAAATTCATTAATAGACATAATTTATCTAATTTCATTGTTTTCTACTGCTTTTTACTATTTTTGAGATTTTTCTCCTCAAATACTCCCGTTTTACTCCCGTGTATTTTTATCAAATTTCAATTGATATTTTCTTTCTTCCGATAGTTTCCCGCAATTTCAACCATATATCTACGGTTTTTATGTCAAACCTGATGGTTTTAAAGGCGGAGTAAAAGTGAGAAGGGTGGCGGTCGAATACTGTGACACCTGATTAGTAAATTAAACTCAATATCATAACATGCAAATAATTCAAAATTTTCTTTCATTTACACCAAATGCAAACAGTGATTTTGCAACTTCATTTACACTAAAAGTAGCATTATGCAACTTTTATTTTGTTTTGAAAGTCGTCTATTGTTATATTATTAGTTGCAATCTGATAATAGAGTCGGATGGTTAAATGAAGTTAAAAACACATAAGTACAACAGTAATGATGAGAAAAACAACACACACTGGTATTTCCAGCAAAGAAAAGGATATAATTCTTGACTCAATTACCGAGGGAGTTTTTACAGTTAATTGTAAGTGGTTAATTACCTCGTTTAATTGGGCAGCTGAAAATATCACTGGTATATCCCGTGAAGAAGCAATGAACCAACCGTGCAGGAATGTGCTATGTGCGGACATCTGCGAAACAAACTGTGCCCTTGAGGAAACCATTCGCACCGGGAAGCCAATAGTAGGCAGGACAGCAACTATTATAAACTCAGAGGGTAAACGAATGCCGATAAGTATTTCCACGGCTATTTTGAAGAATAAACATGATGAAGTTATTGGGGGAGTTGAAACATTCCGTGACCTCACGATGATCGAAAATCTTCGTAAAGAAATAGAACGTGATTACAATTTTGAAGATATCATTAGCCGCAGTCATTGTATGCATGAACTTTTCTCGATTCTTCCGGAAATTGCCGAAAGCACAAGTACTGTATTAATAGAGGGTGAGAGTGGAACCGGCAAGGAACTTTTTGCGAAAGCCATTCACAACCTGAGTCCCCGCAGGGAGAACCCATTTGTCGCTGTTAATAGTGGAGCGTTACCGGACACCCTTTTAGAGTCAGAGCTTTTTGGGTATGAGAAGGGCGCATTTACCGATGCAAGGAAGGATAAACCGGGTCGCATTGCTCTGGCAGAGGGAGGAACTCTTTTTCTTGATGAAATTGGAGATGTTTCACCGGCATTACAGGTAAGGCTTTTAAGATTTTTACAGGAAAAAGTCTACGAACCGTTGGGTTCCGTAACATCGGTCAAGGCTGATGTACGAATAATTACCGCGACCAATCATGACTTAAGCAATTTAGTGCAGGAGAAAATATTTCGTGAGGATCTTTATTACCGTGTGAACGTTGTCGGAATCAAGATTCCACCACTTAGGGAGCGAATGGAAGATATCCCAATTCTTGTTAATCATTTTATCGCACGTTTCAATCGAATACAGGGCAAAGAAGTTACCGATATCAGCAATGAAGCACTCACGTGTTTAATGTCTTACAATTTTCCTGGTAATGTACGGGAGTTGGAGAATATTATCGAGCGGGCGTTTGTACTGTGCCGTTCAGGCCTGATAGAACGAATGCACCTTCCGGAACCCTTATGTATCATACCATGTCTCGATTGTCCGAAACAAGGAGAATTTACATCCTTGAAACAGATGGAAGCTTCATTCATAATGAACACGCTTCAAAGAAACAACTGGAATCGTCTGGAAACAGCACAGCAACTGGGCATCCACAAGACCACTCTCTACCGGAAGATTAAATCCCTGGGGCTTGATATACCCTTTTCAAGAAAACAGCCCTGACCTTTATCTCTCCTCCATCAACTCTCAATACACTTTATGATGAATAGTGTAATTTCGCAACTTTGATTTTTCCAATAAGTAGCATTTTGCTACTCCTTTTTGCCTTCCCTTTCAGTCTTAATACCGTAATGAATTGTTATTACAATAGTTATGATTCTTTGTGCTTTCTGGCATAACTATTGCGCTCTATTGAAATGCTATGAAAAAAAAAGTGGCAATCCCGATATGGTCGGGGCGAGTGTGCACAGTGTTTGATTTTGCACAACGGCTCCTGATAGTGGATTTTGAAGGCAATGATGAACTCGAGCGAAAGGAATACGCTTTGGGAAATGTGCCTCCGTTAATCCATGCAAGCAGATTGTTGCATCTCAATGTGCAGGTGTTAATATGCGGTTCTATTTCGAGTTCCCTGGCTAATATTGTGATTAATAATGGAATTAGAATTATTCCCTTCATATGTGGAGATGTTGATGAGGTTTTGAATGCATATATAACTGGTTCACTTGCAGATCCACGATTTCGTCTACCCGGTTGCATACCAACTCCCGGGGGGTACTGGAAAGGTCATCGGGGCTTTCGTGGAAGCAGAAAAAATAAAAAGTTGAAATACTAAATCGCAGGAAGAAGACAAATCCAGGATACAAATGAGTTTTCTGACTGTATTTGTAACATACCTTTAATAGAAAGGAAATTGTTGTAACTAATGAGAACATATTTTGATTGCGCACAATGTTTTGTTCGTCAGGCACTTGATGCAGCTAGACTTCTTACTGATGATGAAGCAATTCATGAGAAGGTGCTCCGAAAAGTACTGAGTGAGTCGAGCGAGATGGACTTTTACAAATCTCCTCCGGTAATGGGTCAACGAATACATCGACTGATCCGAGAGCTTTTAGGAAATGATGATCCGTACCGTCAAATAAAAGATCGTTCAAACCGTCTCGCAATGAAGCTATATCCGGAGCTGAAAAAAAAGATTGAACAATCTTCTGATTTATTGGAAACGGCTGTGCGTTTTGCAATTGCAGGTAACATAATCGATTTAGGCGTAAATTCACAATTAGATGAATCCATTATTTATAAAACAATTGAGGATTCAATGAAAAGCGCCCTGTTCCCTAATACTATTAATGATTTCAGAAATGCTGTCGATCAGGCCACTGATATTTTGTATCTGGGAGATAATGCGGGAGAAATCGTATTTGATAGACTTCTCATCGAACAGCTTCCATACGAAAAAGTCACGTTTGTTGTCAGGGGAAGCCCGGTGATTAATGATGCTACTCTCGTTGATGCTCGGTTTGCCGGTATAACAGATATTGTGGAAGTGATTGATAACGGTTCCGATGCTCCCGGAACGATTCTCGAGGACTGTTCCCCGGCATTTTGTGCACGGTTTGAAAAGGCGGATTTGATAATAGCAAAAGGCCAGGGAAACTACGAGTCTCTCAGCGATATAAAGAAAAATATACTGTTTGTACTCATGGCGAAGTGTCCTGTAATTGCACGTGACATCGGTTGTGATGTCGGAAGCTTTGTTTTGAAAATTGGCTTACCGGGAATTGCCGAAGAAGTTAACAATAGAAAGTACGCGGAAACAACATAATACATAACTAAAGCGGATAAAAAATAGGTAGGATAAAATATTATTTTAATGAAAGAAATAGTCAAGAAAATCATGACTATCTATGCTGATGAGTAATTGATAAAACAACCATTCTTTTAAGAAAGGAGCAGTAAAATGCCATTAGGAGACGGAACAGGGCCGGCAGGATTTGGCCCGATGACAGGACGTGCAGCAGGGTACTGCGCAGGGTATCCAGTTCCCGGTTATATGAACCCTATCCCCGGATTCGGGTATGGGAGAGGTGGAGCCTATTACGGCGGTGCTCCTGCTTACGGTGCAATGCCATATGGAATGTATGGGATGTCTGGATATCCTGGTTACTATACCGGGATGGCGATGCCATTTGGATATGGTCGTGGTTTTGGCCGCGGTTTTGGCAGGGGTTTTGGCAGGGGTTTTGGCCGGGGTTTTGGTCGCGGTTTTATCCGCGGCAGAGGACGCTGGTGAAGATAATGAAAACCGCCAAATGATTTGTTTTGAAACGACAACTCACGGTGATGAGGTAAAATGTGTATCTAAAACGTTATGCAAAATTTATCACGTGCATGATTTTTTAAAAGGAGGACAGTTATGCCATTAGGAGACGGAACGGGTCCGGCAGGGATGGGCCCGATGACAGGACGCGCAGCAGGTTACTGCGCAGGGTATTCAGTTCCCGGTTATATGAATCCAATCCCCGGACGTGGTTACTTTGGATGGGGATTTGGAGGTGGCGGTTGGGGACGTCGTAATATGTACTATGCTACTGGACTTACCGGATGGCAGAGAGCAGCAGGCTATCCACCCTTCACATCCGGGGTTCCTTATGGTGTGCCGTTTCAGCCAACCTTAACAAGTGAGCAGGAACTTGACGCACTCAAAGGGCAGGCGAAGTACTTTGAAGATTCCTTGGAAGGCATTCAAAAACGTATAAAAGAACTCGAAAAGGAGATAAAAAAAGATTAACGGTAAAAACCAGGGGCAGTGTTAATCTGCCCCTTGTTTGAAAATAACACAGAATTTTATTGGAGTTTATATAGTAAAAAAAATGGGTATAGACATGAGATCAAGAATGGGTATGCGTAAAAGAATAGGTGGAGGCGGACATGGTAAGGGTAAAGGCAGAGCTACTGTTCGTGGCACAGGAGAAAGTGGACGTTTTATAAGAAGTGGTAACGGTATTTTAACTGATTTTCTAAACCTTGGCAAAGATTTTATGAATGGAATTATTGGGTCACAAAGACCGAATTTCCCACTTATCAAGAATAATGTGCAGAATCGAATGAATACACAAATAACGGCGGGAGAAGTGAACAGAATGAGTATGGTAGCAGTTGTTGATGCAGACCAGTGTGTTGGATGTGGTCTTTGCGCTGATGTATGCCCGACCGACGCAATCTCAGTTAATGGAAAGGCAGTGATTGATACCGGGAAATGTACCGGATGCGGTGCTTGTGTTGAGGAATGTGCGCAGGATGCTATTTCACTCATTGAAATTAAATTAGTGTTGAAGTCATAAGGTGTCAAAATATACAGCTTTATAAAAATATTTCAAAATATATACTGTTGGAATACACTTCGGATTATTTTGACATATAATACTATAGAATGAACTACCTGGCAGCAATGTGTGGACTATCGAAATCTTGAATTTTTGCAAATGTAATATTTCGAGAGGATGTGGCTGGATGGGAACATGTTTTTATCCATTTCCTCCTCTCATCTCGCGCACTGTTATATACTAAAACCAACTGAAAAGCGGAAAGGACACAAGATGCCATCATTACCCGAAGAAGTATGCCAAGCTTGGGATGATCGATCCGATCCAGAGGTACTAACAACTGTAGATGAAAACGGAATTCCTAACGCCATCTATGTAACGTGTGTCAACAAATTCAGCGATGAAATAATTGTCGTGGCAGACAATTATTTTCACAAGACAAGGGAGAACATCCTGGCAGGCTCCAAGGTGTCTCTGCTATTTATAACCAAGTCAAACAAATCCTACCAGATAAAAGGAAGCATAACTTATCACGATTCAGGACCGGTATTCGATGACATGAAGAAGTGGAATCCGCCTAAGCATCCAGGCCATGCAGCGGTTGCAATCAAGGTTAAAGAAGTCTATAGCGGTGCCGAAAAAATCATATGAGCATAACAGCAAGTATTAATAAACAATTATCCATTCACATAAGCGCCACCCGCCGCACATGAGGCAGTCATTATTCTATTTTTATTTCCAATTACTACTTCTCCATTTGTACCAATATCGATTATCATAGAGACATCATTGTTTTGATATAATCTTGTAGCTATTATATCAGCAAGGCAGTCAGCGCCGGCATGACCACCAATTAACGGGGGACCATAAACCATAGCCTTTGGATGAACATCCAAACCAATTTCTCGTGCTTTCATTATTACCGCTTTTTTAGAAGAAGGTTCAAAAGGAATCACACCTAAATCGTGTACATTCTGACCCAAAAAAATGCTTCTCATCGTGCTATTTCCAACAGCAACAATATCATAAATAGCACCTGCAATCGATCCTTTTTCACGTTCTACTGTTTTTTCCAATTCTGTTAGACTTTTGTTAATCCCGTTAATCACCGCCTCTTGTAACTCTTTTAAACCGTCGGGGTAATTGATTGTGTGTCCGATTCTGGAAATAACATCATTACCATATGCAATCTGTGGATTTTTGCTCGCCATCGGATTTCCAATATTTTCACCTGTTTCCAGATCCACAAGCTGCATGACCAGAGTTGTGGTACCAACATCGACAGCCAATCCGTATATTTTCCCACTGTATAATCCTAAATCTTCACCACTCCGGTAGATAACTCTATCATGTTTTTGGAACACAGATGGCCGCAATTCAACATCTGTTTCTATTGTATCCGTCAAAATGGTATATTTCCCAAAATCAGGAATAAAAATTATAATATTCTCTGTATCTTTCATTACCATAGCCTGACAGGCTAATCTTTGACCAAGTTTACGTTTATCCTCAGGGATTATTTTTTTCTCAACATCAGTAAGATCCCCGAGAGAGCAAAATCCCTGTTCAACCCGTATAATATCTTTTCCACATATCCCTTTACCTCCACATTCTGAATCTATCTCTACCCCACCAAGTCTTCTGATATGTTCTAAGACACTTTTGCCGAGAACAATATCTATCCCATCCCTTCCTCGTGCGTACTGGGGAAAATACATTTTTGCCATTTTATTCCCTCCAATTTAACACCTTTTTAAATTCTGGTATAAATTCTTCACAAAACGGTTTGCACGTTCATTAACCCACTTAACTCATAAACTATTATCATTCATAAAAAGTCATTAATATACAATTATTTAGTAAAGCTTGCATGTAGCACACTTCTCTATTTGTTTCATTGATAGAGGCAAGAAAAAATCCCCCTTTAGGGAATTTAGGGAATGTTTTTAAAGCATTTATTTTTCTTATGAATAATCCAGAGTCAAGTTTTAAAGATCATTTTAGTTGAAAAAATAAGTGACTATATTTTGTGCTAAAGAATTATATTTCATCGTTTATAAATTTTTTAAAATTTAAAATACACCCCTGATTAAGACCATTATTATGACTGATTTCATCACATAGTTTATCTGTAAAGAAAAAACCAGAATTTTGAATTTCCCGTTTAACATCATTTAAAGTTAATTCTTTCAATTCATCCATTGGCATATCACCTACCACATGTTTTGGATAAACGGAAAGAAAGCCATTGGGCTTTAATAACCGATGAATTTCCTCATATAAACTTTTTCTTTCAACTTTTTTGAGGTAATGCAGCATATCATACAATAATATGACATCAATTGATTCATTTCCCAAATCCAACTTCACTTTTCCTGATGTTCTTATTGTTTTTATATTGTGTAAACCGAAGATAATCGTTTTTTCTTTTAATTCTTCCAATTTTTTTTTCTCTTTATCTATAGCATAAACTACCCCGTCATTACCAACAATAAGTGCCGCGGGAATACAATATTTCCCAACTCCCGCTCCAAAATCTAAAATGCATTGCCCCGTTCTGATTCCGATTTTTTTCAGAAATACAATTCCCTTTACCTTTTCCCAACTTTCCGTTTCATTATTCATTTGAGTAGTCCGGCTCCCATTACATCTGTTCTAAAATCTTATTAATTTATTAATTTTTTCGATAGTTTTTTCTGCAACAACTTTTTGTTTATTGAAATGCTTGATCATTCTCTCAAGAGATTCTTGTTTCTCTTTTTTACTTTTATAATGTTGCAGTAACCATTTTGTTTTCTCTATGTTTGCCTCTATCTCAGCAGGTATTTTTTCCTTATCATGCCTGACGGCTTCTTGTGGACAATTTTCATGACATTTCCCGCAGCGTATACATTCTTCCATATTTATATATGCTTTTTCATTTTCTAAAGAAATTGCGTCAACCGGGCACTCTTCAACACAAATTCCACAGCCGATACAATCTTCTTGTTTTACCCATGGCATAATTTCACTCCTCTCTGATGACATCAGCCAATGCTTCTTGTATATTTCCTTTTCTAAAAAAGAGTTTTACTCCTCTTTTTTGCAGTCTTTCTATCCCTTTTTTACCAATGGTACCGGATATGATGATGGTACAATCACGAAGCAATTCATATACATCCAGAGTTTTTAAATGCTGCATAGTTTCTGAATAGGGGTTATTTCTTTTTTCAACGAGTCTTACCTGTGCCCCATTTTCAATTCTGTATATATACATTTTTTTTGCCCGGCCCAACATTCCCCGAAAGATAGTTATTCCATCATTAGTTGGAATAGCAATTCTTATCGGCTTTTTCTCACGGTTTTCCATGTTTTTGGGCTTTCAGTAATCTAACATAGTCCTTGAAGAAAAAGAACTCTTCAAATCCACAAAAAGCATGATTTCCCAGTATATGCTTCCAGTCTCGTTCGATAAAATCAAAAGCATAAGGGCACTCTATAAGTTTTAAGAGAACTTTCCCATAAAACGGAATTAGTTTAAAGGAAAATTCACTATAATCTAAAATGTAAAAATTCCCATCACTCTTTAACATCTCAAATGCGTTTTTAACTATTACTTCTCTGATATTCTGGGGAAATCCATGAAGTACAAAAGATATAAAAACCTTATCAAACTCACCTTTAAAAGGCAACGATTGGTCAACCCGTGCATATATAATTTCAGCGTTTGGGAAAGCAGCGCACTTTTTTTGAAACTGTGAAATCATCTCCCTGGAAATGTCAATCCCGACTACTTTTCCTTCACTCGAAAGATACTTCGTCATAAAACAAGCATTCCTACCTGTTCCTGCTCCTAAATCAAGTATTCTATCCGCAGGCCGAATTCCCATCAATTCAACAGACTTCTCAATAAATGAGGAGTATCTACCAAAGGTTATTATATCCATTATTGTGTCATAATGTACTGCTGTAAACCCTTTCAACTCAACTTTTGATTGTGGATAGTAAGCACACATAAATAAAACCATTTTTAAAAGTAATTATAATATAAGGAATTTACAGTGTTGCCAGTATTTCCTCGGAGCTACAAATTCCAGCGTGTCCTTTAAATTCTGGTGAAGTGGCTTCTTTAAAACCGGGCTTATCACCAATTATAAGCGATCCTGCCTTCTGTTTTTGCTACTTTATTGATCTTCAGTAAATAAATCACTTGTTTCTAAACTCTGCCACGCCTAACTCACCCGATAGGGCAGGTTCCTGTAGGACAGCTCGGTTCTGAGGAGTTTGACTTGCCGGTGGAGTTTCCTACACTAAATGAGCTTACTGTCTTTTCGATGTTCTTGCTTCCGCACTTTCTGCATTTGGGCTCTACTCTTTCAGAGGTAACTCCCATTAACAAATCAAAATTCTCACCGCATTCTTTGCAAACATAAGTAAAGATTGGCATAATTACTCTCCTATTCTATATGGGGACTAATTTTTTCTAATATTACATCCTTGGGGAGTGCTCCAATAACCCTATCCACCAGTTCCCCGTCCTTAAATATAGCCAGGGTGGGAATAGCCATAACCTGATACTTGGAAGCGGTTTGCCCGGCTTCATCGGCATCTAACCTGCATACTTTCAATTTCCCTTCGTAATCATGCGCTATCTCCTCAACAATTGGCTCCACCATCTTGCAGGGCATGCACCATTCGGCCCAGAAATCCACCATTACTGGAATATCGGCTTCCAATACTTCCTGCTGAAAATTTGAATCATTTACAACTATAGACATACTTTCCTCCCATATTATTAAAATTTAAAAAAATCAGTATTATTTCTGTCTTACTTCCCTCGCCCAATTAAGCTTCTCTTCAAAATCCTCAAGCTCACCAAGCATTGATGGCTTCGCAGAATGAGCTGGCCACCTGTCTTTCAATTCTTTAATCTCTTTCTCCAAATCCCTTCCAACACAATCTGAAAGCAGACCCTTTAACCGCTCCAGTGAAATTTTATAAGGTTCAATGGGTATTCTCATCCAATCAGAGAGTTCAAGCAGTTTTTCAGGGTACTGTTCAGAATATTCATTAAAAGTGTCTAAGGAGTCTAAAATAATAGCTTTATCATTTTGGGGGAACGTTTCATTGGCTAAACCGATGTCCCAGTCCTTAAAGATTTGTTTCCAGAATTTTAGCCAGCCAGGTGAAAGCCAATATATCTTTCCCCCTCCGCTTATAGTGTTTCTTTGTTCGATATCCGCAAGCATATCAATACAGTTTTTTGCTCTTATCCGAAGGACATCCACTCCTTGTTCCTCAATTATTTTATCTATGGTTTTTAACGGATTTACTGAGTCTATATAGCATCTGCTGCCGTAAATTACTATGATCTTTTGAGAATATTTTTTTGCATTGGCTAATTGTTTTATAAGTTGCTTTTCAAGCTCGCGAACGTTCTCATGCAGCCCAGGTGTTGTATAAAAGATTTTATCAGCATTCAGAAAACCACTATCTTTCAAGTAATTTAATTCAGGACGTAATGTACCACAGGATACAATAGTATAACCTTTAAACAATTCATGATTTGACATAGTATTCCTCCAAATTTAGAAGGACAAAAAAGCAAAGCACGTTAAGAAAATATGAGGCAGTGAGCGTGAATGTAACCAATTTTTATCACTTCTCTGCGAATTCAGATATTAATTAATAGTATGGCATCTAATGAGCACGCCTGTACGCAGTCACCGCACCCCTGGCACATGTCGGCTGGGAAAACCATAGGCGATTCATAGGTCTCTTCCTGTATCAAAATATGATGTGTACAAACTTCAACCGCACCACAAACGCCATCATTTGGACTGCATCTCTCGGGGGCACATTTATCATATTTTACCACAGCTTTCGGCTTCGGCATCCTTTTAATCCTTGAGTAAATCTCAAGATAATCATATCTCTAAGAATATAGGTTTTCTGTTTTTTTCATAATTCTTTTGCTTGCACTCTGTGATATATCCGCTTATTCTTTCTCATGAAGGCATTTACATAATCTAAGTCACCATAGTTAATAATCATGGGGAATACCCTGAATATGGAGAGCCAGGTGCCTCATATCTCCCAGACGATCTATCCACCCATAATCAGCATCACATTTTGAATCAAGATCTTTTACATATGGTTTTATATCCAAAAGAGGAGTCCCATCAAACACGTCGAGCCCGGATGTAAAAATCTTATTTTTGTCAATCTTTTCAATTTTAACAATACTGATGCCTATGGGATTTGGTCTGAGCGGCGAGCGAGAAGCAAATAATCCAATCCGTAAACCGGATGCCCAGGGTGGTGATACCTCCATCGTTACCCTTTGGGTTAACCGGTGGATATAGTAAATTACATATATATACCGAAAAGAATCCAATTTAGATAGACCTTTTGAATAGTTAGAATAAACCTCGATAAAAAACTCACCTTCATCGTCTGCAATTGGCTGATAAGGGGCAGTATCGGTATAAGGAGTATGAATTACCCCGATTTCTTTGCAGGTAATCATTGGTAAGCTTCCAGCTTTTTTATAGTTGTCTCAAAACATTTATTGATTTCTTCTGAAAGTTGGATGACTTCCCTCAAATCTTTAACGATTTCGTTTAGCTCAAAATCATCTGCTTTTTGTAACCATTTCTTAATATCTTTGATATGTTCTTTATTGTGTTTTAGAAAGTAGGGTATAACAGTTTTCAAATTTTCAATATCCGGATTAGTTGTCTGATCACCCATTTATCCCTCCTTGGATTTTAATATTATATAGTTTTCTACCAGATTAACCTCATTTATAAAGTATCCTTTAAGCTCTTTTTCTTTGCCAAAAAGCGTACTGACCGTTATAACTCCGTCATTGTTGATAACGCTTGCTGCATTATCTACCACAAGAGTATCCTTGTCTGTATCTTTTATGTAAATTTTCGATAAACACATTTTTGCCTCCTCTTAATTTTTTTCTATTTTTGCTCATAATAATCTTCCCTTAATTTAAACAACTTTCAATATTCGTTGTATTCTCGCGTGGGTCATCTAATCTCAAACTAAGTATGAAACCAATCAAAAGTATTAATAATGTTAGAATAAACAGGAAATTATAAGATATATATTGAATTATTGTTCCTCCCATGAGAGGGAATATCAATTTAGGAAAAGTTAGGGTGCCATTCAAACTTATATAGGTAAGGCGATCTTTAGAAGGTGCTATATCCAGAAGAAAATTGGTATTTCCAATAATACTGCCAGCAATAAAAAAGCCTGTAAGTACAAATAGGGGGATAAATAATACCGGCAGGTTGGGTGGTGTTATAATGGCGATCACTGGCACCAAAAGACCTAAAAATGTGCTAACCTGAATAACTCTGTGATTGCTTACAAAATCTGATAGATATGCCCAGAGGAAATTTGATAAGACATTACCCACCATCTGTGCTAAAAGAAAGGTACCTACCATCCCCAATTCAACCTTTAAGATTTCCTTTGCATAGAGCACATAGAAGGGTAATGCCAAAGAACTGGCCCCAGCAAGAATTTGCACAGTTAAAAATTTCTTGTAATTTCTATTGGATATTAAAATCTTGACTGCTTTACTTAAAAATTCTGTTACACTTAAACGATTCTTACGTATCTCCTCAACCGGTTCTTTTATCGAGCCTAATGCCAGATAGGAGATGCTTATAAAAACGAAAGCCAATAAGAAGAGAAGGGCGTAATTTTCAGGAAAATGAAGCTTTTTACTACCTAAAACAACTCTGGCAATGTATCCTGATCCAACAGCAAAGATACCTCCCCAAAGCTGGCGATGGCCAAAGAATCTCCCCCTTAAGGTAGGAGGAATTGCCTTACCCCAGATGTCCATAAATGGTATCGTTGCTACGCCACCCATAAAAGTAAACAATATAAGCAAAAAGAACAGAGAAAAAACTGTTACATTGGAATGAGAGATAGCAAAGAAATATGTTATTAGAGACAAAAGACCCCAGCATAAGGCACGGATGATAATGGCTATTCTTAAAACAGGTCTTTTATAAACCTTATTCTCCAACCTGCTGGCGACAAAAATTTGCGGTAAGATACCTGCTATACCACCAAGACTACCAAATATAGATGAGGAAAATCCTACAAGAATTTTAGAAGCAGAAAAATTACTCAAAAATACCGGTAGGATAATATCCGGATTGCCAAAAGCCCGACCTCCTGAGAAAAATGTACCATGGAGCAGACCCATAGTAAAATTCCACCTTAATTTTGTATCTTTTTTCTTACCCTGTGATCTTATTGTGTAGCTTTTCACTTTTATTTTGTTCCCATAGTTCAATTATTTTTCCTGCTCCACCCTCAATAAATGAATCCTGATACAAATTTTTAATCTCCCGTTTGTATTGAGTGCAATGGGTAGCACAGATAATATCCAGATCTTTAACCAGTTGGAAATTTCTAAAACCGTGTAATCCACCAATTAAAACGGATGGATTCCCAAATTGAGAAGCACTTTTTATGATATGTTCCACTCCCGGATGAGAACAACCTGTAATTATTAGTAAGTTTTTGTCCATACGAATTACCAACGATTGCTCAATCCCGAACAGCGTTCCTGTTGAAAAGACATTTTCAAAGATTTCAACAGGGTCTTTAACAAAAATCTGCTCTTTTACATCATAATAACTTCTCATACTATGAGGAACATACAATTTCACATCACTGTTAGTTGTAAGAAATGCAGAAAGACCACCCGTATGGTCCCAATGTGAATGAGAAATAAAAATGATGGATATACTTTTCGGTTCGATTTCCATTTTTTTCATATTGTCAAGCAGTATAGAACCATTCGCTCCGGTATCAAAAAGAATCCGAGGAGCATTTTCTTTCTCGACCACACAAGAAAATCCCCAATCAGCAGTGAGGCCTTTTACAAAGACTTCATTATCATACGTAATCGAAACTTTCATATTATACATGCTTATACACCTTGCAATCTTTCATCAATGTTCCCGTCCGGAAGCATCCAATCCGGATGAAATTCACCACTTTCTTCCATTTGATACCTTACACAGTTTTCCCAGTCTCCCTGACAATACCGGTCTATCCATTCTTTTTGTAAGTAACCCTCTTCATAATATCTTTTCATCGGACATGACGGATACCAAATGCAGTCGTATTCAAGCACTTTTAGTTTCTGATATTTTTCGACAATTCCTTTTTTAATGGAACTGTTATAAAGAACAACAGCCGGATGTGGCAAAGGAAATATTTTTCTTTCTCGTGTTACATAAAGGATGCCAAAAACAGTATGTAATTCCTTTTTAGGTGGTACCGTAATATCATTTTTTGAAAAAATATATCTTGTTGCATAATAACCCAATGGAACAAGTATCTCCGGATCAATTATTCCAATTTCCTTTTCCAGATAGATACTGCACATCTCAATTTCATCCTGTTTGGGTCTCCGGCATTTCGGAATCATACATTTGATGAGATTTGTCATGTAAATCTGTTTTCTATCAACAGTAGATTTTTCCACTAATTCATTGAATACTTTCCCCGATGGACCAACAAACATTTTTCCTTCTCTGTCTTCATTTTCTCCCGGGGCCTGTGCAATGATCATGAGTTTTGCATTGACGTTGCCTTCACCACAGAGAACATTCTGTCTTGTCTCTGATAATCTGCATTTCCTGCATTTCCGGATATCTGAATTCAGATTTTCAATTCTCATCGAGAATATTTGTGATATAAATGCCATTTCTCAAAGCTATGTATGATCCAATTTTTCTGAATCTTAATAGTTGCGGCGTGAAGAATAATACACTTTAAATCCTAATTATATTTTTTTACTGAAAATTATTCGAGATAATCCGATAATCTTATCTTGAACCTATTTTTAACATTATAAGTGTGATGAAAAACTCATATTTTTCTGTCTTGTCGACGAGACCGATGACAGTAACACAGTCACATATTACAAGCCGGGGTGGGTGAAAAGACTTTATCACCAGACTTTTAGAGTTTAATTATTTTACCAACACCGCTCTCAATAAATTCTCCTTTATATTCATCTTCGAATAACTCCCGGCAACGATCCCCTGAACAATGAGAAGGTGCTACCTTTATAACACCGATATCCCTGAATCCTTGTATAATACTTCGTAGTTCCGCATCCGATGCACCGGATAAATGAAATCCACCCATTACCATACAGACAGGAGTATTCGGTATAATCTCTTTGGCTCTCTGTACAATTTTTACGATACCTGGATGGGCACATCCGGTGATTACTATTAGGCCCTGGCGAGTATGCAATAGTAAAGACTGTTCTTTGATCCATATACCCATCTCACCGGTGGTATAAGCATTCTCTGAAATTGTAATGGATTCTTTTACATCATGATATTCTGCTCCATAGGATTGTATCTTTTCTCTCCACGAATCCGGGAATGAAGCAGGAATATATACATTTACACTGCCATTATTCTGTAAAAAGCCCTCAAGCCCACCGACATGATCACCGTGAATGTGCGAAATAACCACGACATTTATTTCTTCCGGATTAATGCTCAATTTTTCCATGTTTGAAAGCAAGATAGAGCTATTACCCCCGGTGTCAAAAAGGATGGTTTGAGTCGGTGTCTTCACCACACAGCCAAATCCCCATCCAGTGGTTAAATCAGGATTGAACTGATAATTATCATAAACGACAAACATAGTAACCTGATCTTTTATCGGGAGAAAAGAAGGTTCTTCATTTTGAGGTTCAACTCCATTTATTCTGTTTTCGCAAAAGCTAATAAAGAACATATCCATAATAGCGAAACTAATCAGGAGTATCAACGATTTAGATGTGAAAGATTTAGTATTCAAGGTACATTCCCTTTTCCATTAAAAAATACCTTTATTGGCAAGAATTTCTAAATGAATTACTCGCAAATAAATGCTTCGTGATGCGATTATCTTCATAACAACAGAATCCTTGGTATCTTTATTATCTGCGAGATAGTTCTCAATCATTGCAGCATGAATCACACATACCCAACTTGGTAATATTCAATTTTTTATTGTTTCGAAAAGTTTTCTCATATAAAAATTTTTACCTTTATAATTGGTCTCAATTAACCTATTATCATTTAGCAACTTCTCAATTACCGACCAATTCGCATGAGCCTTTGTCAGTAATTCATTTACTCCTTCTTCACGTATAGGATGAACAGAGGTAATACTGAGTATATCTTCTTCAATATTACCAGTGAATGCAAATGCATTCCCTTCATATCCAATGAGATATTCTATATCTATTCCATGTTCGGTAAAAATCTGATAGGCATTATTTATACTGTGTTCCGAAGCAGATTTTACCCGCTTCTCCGCAGGCGGTCTTGTTGGTATTGATAGATAGCTTTTAGAAGGTTTTAACGTCGAAATGAAACGAGCGATCTTTTCAAACTCATCAGTTTTATCGTTAATATCATGAATGAGCATAGTTTCTGTTGTTAATTTACCATTGAAAGAATTTGCAAACTTTGAAATACCTTCAAGAATTTTATCATGTTGGAGCGTTTTGTGTGGTCTATCAACTTTTCGCCAGATATCCGGACTGACTGCATCAACTTTTACCGAAACCCAATCAGCCCGAGATACTTCGTTTCGAACATCTTCTCTCCAGAAAAGTGTTGCGTTGGTTATGACAGCGATTTTTATATGCAATGATTTCAGCAGTTCAATCTCTTTGCCGATATTACAATCCAACGTTGGCTCTCCATCCGGAACGAATGAGAGATAATCTATATGTTCTCCTCTTTTTTGAGCCTCTCTTACTTGTTTCTCAACACTTTGTACAATTTCCTCCGTTATATAAAATTCTTCACGGTTAACCTGCATATTGAGTGTTCTCCCTACCTGGCAGTATACACAGGAATACGTGCAAATTTTCGGCGGGATATTATTAATCCCTAAGCTTTGTCCCAAACGACGGGATGGGACTGGACCAAACGCGATCATGTTTGTAGAATTCATGATTTATAACTCCATTAATTTATAACAGAATGGATTTCCTCTGAATATATAAATCTCTCAATAATTGCCCCAGATTGGATCATTACCGTAACGTTTATACAACCATTCTTCTTCAGAAAGGTATTTATCCACCTCTTCTTTTTTGAATGAGTACTTGTAGTTACTGCAATAATCGAGAATAATTCTGTAAGCATCTGTGATTTTTCTCGACATTTCTTCACAAACTTCATGTTTTTCCGAGCAATTGTCAGGATGCCATTTCTTTATCAGTCTTCGATAATTTGTTTTAATTCGTTCCATGGTTGCTGATTCCGGCAATTCTAAAATTGCCCTTACTTCACTCATCAATTGATATTTATTCATCTATACTCCACTATTATTTTATATTTATATAATGTCGCTGGCTTCACCGAATCAATCTGTTTCGACCTCTTCCTACACCAATTCCTCTTCCCCCGCCAATCCCTTTACCGCCGCCGCGACGAGGCTGTATTATTCTATAAAGTTCGTGTGGAGACATATTGTGTTTCTGAGCTATTGACTTCAAGGTTTCATCAGTACTCTCTATTTTAATACCATAACTCTCAAGATTATATACGACCTCTTCATGTGACAAACCAAGATTTTGGATAAAATTGTCTAATGTCATAAGCTCGGCATGAGGAATCGGTGCTCTTTCAATATCAGTATCCCACGATTCCTTTGTCGTTTCGCCTATATCCATTATTGTGCTGAAAGGTGGTATTCCGCCTATAGTAGCTCCAGTAATTATCCCTAATAGTATTACTGAGGCAACAAGCTCTTTTTTTAATCGAATTATTTTTTGTGCTTTACTCTTGAGATAGCTCATAAACGCTGCCCAATTAAGAGAAAAATGCACAGCAGCGGTAATCATGAAAACAAAACCAATGATCGTATGAACTGCGTCCCAATCATCCTTGGATAGACCCGCTATTTTCCAGTTTATCCAATATGCCACTCGTCCGTGAGGCATGATGTAAAGTACAATTCCGGATAAAGAAAGAATGATAAATGACAAAGCTAAAGTGATACTGACAAATCCCCTTGTTTTGAAATTCATTTTTTCCCTCTCAATAAAATATTGTTATGTTATCAAACGTTTCATGCAACCAGTATTATTTTTTACATGGAGGTGTATCACAGGGCACATCACGACCACAGCATGTTCTATCACTGCCGCAACTCGGAGCCCTTGTTGAACTGCGTTTATAGTCTGTCTCATAGAACCCGCTTCCTTTGAAAATTATACCGCCTCCCATACCGATCAAACGATGTACAGGTCCGCCGCATTCGGGACAGAGTTTCAACGGTTCATCACTCATATTCTGAAACTTCTCAAAATGCTTCCCACACTTTTCGCATTCATATTCATATGTAGGCATTGTGTTTCCCCTTTTATATTATTTCATAAATTTGTTAATCCTACTTATACATTAACTTCATTTATTCATGAACGATAATTCCCACTTGCCTCTTCAGGACATGCATTGGACATTTTGACTGACATAACCACCTCATATTCATCAGCAACACTTGTAAATGCGCTCCTGAGAACCGTAAAAACAGTATCAGAATCTCCCGTAATGCGCGTACTCATAGGTCCTGATACGATTCCCAGGTCACTATGCTTCAGCGCTTTCCAAAACTCCTTTATTGGCTTTGACAAATTGTTTATACGTAAAGGGTATAAACTCACTTCAGCTTGAATTTTCATAATTCCACACTCCCAACAACAAGTGTGCCGGTAGGCAGATATAACAGACGTCCAATCTTGTTTAAAATCGGTGCCATAAATAACATCCAATTCATAGGCGGAACAAATGCAGTCGAAAAAACGTTCGGTTCCCCATAAGGCCCCAGCATGTTTCTGAGCTGACTGGGGGAGAAAAACTGTGCATTTGAATATGGTTGTTTGCCATTCACTTTCCGTTTACGGTTGATGCTTGCGCAGCAATTCAATGCACCAAAAACAAGTTTCCCGTTTGAATGCCGTGTACAGCGCGCCATCTCAGAAATAACACCTGCAGGATTCCTGACAAACTCAAGCGTAGTAATGGCGACAGAGACATCAAATGTTCCATCTTCAAAAGGTAAATGATGGGCATCAGCAACCATAAACGAAACCTTGCGTACGTCTTTTTTATCAGCAACGCTGATCATCTCCGGGGAAACATCCACTCCGGTGACTGTAAAGCCCAGTTGGCTGAAAAAATCACTCCAGTGCCCTGTACCGCATCCGACATCTAAAAGTTTTTCCCATTAACATTTTTTAAAAGGAGTTCACGAACAGCCTGTTTTTCCAGATGATCATACATAGCCCCTTTTGCAGTATCATACCAGCGGTCATAGGTCTCTGCAAGAGGCTCAAAATCAAATGTACTTGGTTCCATTTCAATCATTGACTTAATCAATCTTCCCCTGTTCTATATAGACCAGTAAAATCCCATATATAAACCATATGGTTGCGGTATCGCCGATCATTTCATTACTTATCCCACGGGTTCCCGGTATCATATCCAGATCCTTGAGTTCATATTTCATTCCCTGTGAGTTGACTTTAGTTACCAGGGATCCGAAGGGGATAAGTGATACAATTGAACCGGGTTTGCCGTAAAGAGTGTGTTTTTTTGAAGAATCGAGAGCTACCAATTTGCCATTATCATCCAAAATTTCTATACGCCCCGGATATTTTACTGCCAATTCGATATTCCCCAGTGTATGATCGATCCGGCCGCCAAGCCCTCCAAAAAGAAGTATCTTATTGCAACCACTGAGAATAGCACGATCAACAGCGAGTTCCGTATCTGTCTTATTTTTATCCTGCGGCCATACAGCCCGTTCAATATTTTTGTCATTCTCCCATGGCGGAGATGTCAGTGAATCCATGTCGCCGACAAGCAGGTGAGGCTTTAACCCGAGAGTTGCAATATGCTTTGAACCCCCATTGGCACCGATGATAAGATCGCATGTTTGCGCTATCTCTTTGATGTTCTTACTATATGTTAGTTTGCCATTGGCAAAAACGCATGCTGTCATGTATCCGTACCCCGTTTACACTATTTC